>JAGZEG010000003.1 GCA_018368455.1 Coriobacteriia bacterium | reverse complement strand
CTGAAGGGCCTGACCCCGGTCGAGTTCCGGGAGCAGGCCCTTCTGGAGGCCGCTTAGGGTATCCTCATTTTAGCATCCAAGTTTTGGGGCGCAGTTCACTGCGGGGAGGCTCCTTTTATATGCGTGACCTCGGGCTTTAATTCCCTATACGAGAGCCGATCTTCCGTTTTCTGTGCTCCGCACGTTTCCGTGGCATTAAATACCAGTTTCGAGATAGGTTGATGGAGCAAACAAAGTCTCGCAGCCCTACCATGCGCTTCAACCACATCACGTGGCACGTCAGAGAGAGGGGTTTGCTCATGCACACCAACACTCAGCTCGCAACGGGACTGACCCGTCGTTCTTTCCTCACCGGTGCTGTCGCGGCCGGCGCTCTGCTTGCCATGGCCGCCGGGTCGTCCGCTCGCGCCAGCGAGTCCGCAAGCGCGGATGCAGGCGCCGGAGCCGCTGCCCAGGTGTATGACAGCGACACGACAGGTGCCACTCAGGGCGGCACGATGACGTGGTACCTCACGAACCCCGTTGCAATCGAGCCGTTCGGTGCCGAGGAGAACCAGGGCGTTGAGGTCATCTTCAACCTGTTCGACACGCTGACGACGTACGACTGGGAGAAGGGCCAGCTCGTCCCGCTGGCAGCCGAGAGCTACGAGTCGAACGACGACGCGACGCAGTTCACGTTCCACCTGCGCAAGGAGGCGACGTGGCACGACGGCAAGCCCGTCACGTCCAAGGACTTCAAGTATGCGTGGGAGCGCCTGTGCCGCTCCGACTTTAAGCCCGCTCCCTCTTCGCTCGGCTACAAGCTTACGAGCATCAAGGGCGCCGACGAGATGATGAAGGGCGAGGCCACCGAGCTCGACGTCGAGTGCCCCGACGACTACACGCTCGTCGTGAACCTCAAGGCCCCGTTCGCCGAGTTTGACGCCGCTGTCGGCGACATGGCCACCGCCCCTGTGCCTGCAGGCTGCACGGACACCGAGGAGGACTTCCAGAAGTTCCGTCTCGCCCCTATCGGCAACGGCCCGTTCATGATGGACGGCGAGTGGAACGACGGCCAGTACATCAACATCAAGCGTTATGACGGCTACTGGGGCGAGAAGCCGTTCATCGACGGTGTGAACTTCCAGATCTTCAAGGACGACCAGACGGCGTGGACGGAGTTCCAGGCCGGCAACCTCGACTTCACGACGATCCCCTCCGGCACGTTCACGCTTGCCCAGCAGACCTACGGCCTCGCCGATAAGGACGGCTACGTCGCCAACCCCGGCAAGCAGACGTTCCTGGGCGAGGAGACGTCGATTTACTACCTGCTCATCAACAACGAGGACGACGTGATGAGCAACAAGGATCTGCGTATCGCCGTGTCCTACGCCATCAACCGCAAGGCCATCTGCGACTCCGTGCTCCAGGGCACCAAGTCCCCCGCCTCGAACATGATTGCCCCCGGCGTCCCCGGCGCCGAGGAGAACGGCTGGGACTACTGCCTGCCCGAGGGCGACAAGGACAAGGCTGTCGAGTACTTTGACAAGGCCGGTTACCCGCTGGGCTCCGACGGCAAGCGTGGCCTGAGCCTGACGCTGTCGACGAACTCCGGCTCTGCGAACGAGTCCATCATGACGATGATCCAGGCTGACCTCGCCGCCTGCGGCGTCGACTCAACGATCGACGTCCAGGAGTGGGCCGCCTACATCGACGCGGTCCAGGGCCGCACGTACCAGATGGGCCGTCTGGGCTGGACCATCCAGGTCCCGACGCCCTACCTCGTGCTGCAGCCGCTGTTCTACACCGGCTCGGGCGACAACAACTCGGGCTACACCAACCCGGAGTTCGACGCGGCCATCGACAAGGCGTTCACCGTCACGGACACCGAGGAGCGCGTCGAGGCGTTCAAGGAGGCCAACAAGATCGTGGCCGCCGACTTCCCCGTCGTCCCGCTCTTCTACTACCTACACACCTACGTTGCCTCCGCGCGCGTGAACAACCTGTTCTTCAACCCGTCTGGCTACGGCCGTCTGACGCGCTGCTGGCTGAGCGCATAAGGCAAGGCTCCACAGCCGCATGAAAACGGCGCTCGTCGACCCTGGAGTCCAGGTCGGCGGGCGCCTTTTGTTTATGTACGAGACACTTCAGGCGGAGCAGAGCTCTGCTCAGTCGAGGCGTTACAGCACCTTGGCAAGCGCCTCGAGGGCAGCGGTAAGGCTGGCGACGATGTCGGCCTTCGACATGCTGGGCTTGCCGCGCATCTCCCCCTTGATGACCTGCTCGTGCAGCAGCGGCACGTGGATAAAGCCGGCGAGCAGGCCGGGGTTCTTGTGCGCAGCGCTGTCGAGCGTGAGGTACATGAGATGGTTGCACACGTACGTTCCGGCCGAGTCCGAGACCTTGGCGGGCAGGCCGGCCGCCTCGATAGCGCGCACCATGTCGTGGACGGGCAGCGTGGCGAAGTACGCCGCAGGACCATCGTCGACGATGGGCACGTTACAGCGGATGGCGTCAGCGTTGTCGGGGGCGTCACAATCATCGACGTTGATGGCGACGCGCTCAATCGTGACGCACGAGCGCCCCGCAGCCTGGCCCACGCACACAACGGCCTGGGGGTTCCAGTGCTCGATAGCGGCAGAGACGGGCTCAAAGGCTTGGCGATACGTCACGGGCACCTCGACCTGGACGATGTGCGCCCCGCCGATGACTTCGGGAAGCACACGCACGGCCTCGAGCGCGGGGTTCACGTCCTGGCCGCCAAACGGCTGAAAGCCGGTTACGACGATCGTCGGGGACAGAGACGGACCCTTCTCCACGCTTGCTGGCTTCTCTTCGCTCATGAGGCGCTCCTTTGCAACGCAGATCGATACGAAAGCGGACGTTTTCCCACGGCATCACGGATGCCGCGGGCAGCACCAGCCGATAAGTAACCACAGGGAGACGATCATAGCGGTTCTCGCTCGAACGGCGGATGGTGCGTGGCAGGTATCAGAGGGCGTCTATAATCCTGCGAAGCCGCGCCGCTCTCTGCCGACCGCGCGGCGCACCCGTCTCGATCCCACATCCTTGCATGGCGAAGGAGTCCCCGTGAAGGTTGCCACCACGTTCGACATACTCGGTCCCATCATGGTGGGCCCGTCCAGCTCCCACACGGCCGGGGCCCTGCGCATCGCCCAGATGGCGGCGAGCCTGTGCGACGCCCCCATCACCCGCGTAGCCTTCACGCTCTACAACTCTTTTGCGCGCACGTACGCCGGCCACGGTACGGACCGCGCCCTGCTCGGCGGCATCCTAGGCATGCACACAGACGATCCCGACATACAGCGCTCGTTTGACGTGGCGCGCGAGCGAGGTATCGCCTGGGAGTTCACACCCAGCAACGCAGGCGACGGCCTGCACCCCAACACCGTCGACATCGACATGCTGTGCGCGGACGGCACCCGAACGACCGTGCGCGGCGAGTCTCTCGGCGGGGGCAAAGCGCGCCTCGTCCGCGTGAACGGCGTGTCCGTCGACCTGACAGGTCGCATGCCCGCCGTGTTCGTGGCGCACCGCGACGTCCCCGGCATGCTCGCCCTCATGACGGGCGAGCTTGGAGCCGCCGGCATCAACATCGCCTTCATGAGCTCGTACCGTACGACACCGGGCCAGCTTGCCTACGCGCTGTTCGAGTGCGACACGCTTCCCGACGCCGAGGTCATCGCCAGCATCGAGCGCTCCCCCGACGTGTTCGGCGTGCGCATCGTGCGCGCCGTGGGAGGCGGGGCCGCCGTCGCCGGCGACGCGGCGAGCGAGCGTGACTTTGCCAGCGGGGCAGAGCTGCTCGAGCTCAGCGAGCGCGAGGGTGTGTCGCTTGGCGCGCTCATGCGCCTTCGCGAGGCCGATCTGCGCGGGAAGCAGGAGACGGACAGCCAGATGGCTCGCGTGCTCGACGTCATGCGCGCTGAGACGAGCGAGCCCGTGGCGCACCCCGGTCGCTCACTGGGCGGCATGCTCGACGGCCAGGCAGCCCGCGTCTTCGGGTGGTCCGGCCCCGCAGACGCGCTGTGCGGGCCCACTCTCACGCGGGCCTGCGCCTGGGCCATGGCAACGCTCGAGCGGTCGGCGTGCATGGGCATCATCGTCGCCGCGCCGACAGCCGGGTCGGCGGGCGTACTGCCCGGCGCCCTGCTGGCCAGTGCCGAGGCGCTCGGGTCGTCAGAGGCCGACGTGACCGACGCGCTGTTCTGCGCTGCGGCCATCGGCGCCATCATCGAACGCAACGCAAGCGTCGCCGGCGCAGAGGGTGGCTGCCAGGCCGAGGTCGGCTCGGCGTCTGCCATGGCGGCCGCCGCCCTCGTGCAGCTGCTCGGCGGCAGCGCGCAGACGTGCCTCAACGCGGCGACGCTGGCGATCTCCAATCTGCTCGGCCTCGTGTGCGACCCCGTGCGAGGTCTCGTTGAGGTGCCGTGCCAGGCCCGCAACGCGATCGGCGTCGCCAACGCATACACCGCCGCCCAGATGGCGCTATCCGGCGTGGCGCTGCCTATACCCTTTGACGAGGCCGTCGAAGCAATGGCGCAGGTCGGCCATGCGCTGCCGGAGAGCTTGCGGGAGACGGCGCTGGGTGGGCTGGCGGCGGCGCCGTCTGTCTGTGGGGCTTGTAAGTAGAGGGCGTCACGTCGGGCCGAGGGGTTGTGTATCCTGTGCTCAAACAGCTTCGCCGCAGAGGGCGCGGCTGCAGAACTGCGCCAGGATACACAACCCCCTTGGTCGCGTGCATGTCTTGGCAGGCATGGCACGAGGTAAAGAGAGGATTTGTGGGTAGCCTGATCCACCTGGTCGGAGATGAGTCGCTACCTGTCTTTGTGTTGATGCCTGCGATGTTTTGCTAGCCTGAGCTTCACGCGCTCGTGGCCATGGGGAGCGAGGCGCCTGAGGGGGCCGCCCTCGCGCAGGTGGGGCACGAGATGGAGGCCGCCGCGCATCTGTCGTGAGACGCGGATGCGCTGACGAAGCCTGTCGGCCTTCTCTCGGGCGGCGACGCGCGTGTTTGCCAGGTCTTGGGCGATGGCCGCACGACCGACGGGCGGCTCGCCGAACGTCTCCAGACGCTCAGCCGGCGTCACGCGGGAACGCAGGCCCATGAGCGGAGCGGAAATGAGAATTGGCAGGTAGAACGTCAGCGAGCGCCACAGCACGATAGCTGGGGCGACGAGGCCGGAACCCAGGCTCGGCCCGAAGAACAGCGCAAATCCGCCCTCGGCACCTCCCGTGCCGCCTGGAAGCGGCACAGCTGTGAGAATGAGCTGCACAAACGCCGCCGCGGCAAGGCATGTAAAGAAGTCCAGGTCGTGTGCCCCCAGCGCGTTCAGCACGAAATACGGCACGGAGTACATGGCAACAAGCTGGGCAATCGTGATGACGATGGCGCTGATGACGACGCCAGGGTGACGGATGGCAGCATGCACGGACGTCGCATACTGGTCGATCTGGGCCTCGACGCGGGCTAACACGGCCTCGCCGTCCTTTATGAGATGGATGCGCCCAGACAGCAGGCGCACACCTAACGTCACCACCCGACGCACGAGGTTCGGAAAGAATATGACTGCCACGAGACCACCCATAATGGCAAGGTGCACGCCAAACGACAGAACGCAGATCAGCACGAGGTTGCCATATAGCTCCTCAAAGAAGCGAAACTTTGCCAGAAGCATGGCGGCGCCAAACAGCGTGACGGCGCTCTGATACACGAAGAAGCGCGTGAGCTGCACCCCCGACGCGGCGCCCACAGACAGGCCCGCCTTGGACAGGCGCACGATCTGTGCAGGCGCCGCCCCCATCTGCCCGGGTGTCAGGTAGCCGAATACGATGCCAACGGCCGCGACGCTAAGCAGGTCAAGCAACCCCATGCGCACGCCCGTGAGCGTGCCGGCGATACGAAAGCACAGCGCATCGAGCAGGAAATACGAGAGAAAGCCGATGAGGCCGCCCAGAACCCACAGCAGATGAGCGTGGGACAGGGCGCCAACGAACGAGGCAGCCTCCCCTGTCGCGACGAGCCAGACAACGAAGCCGACGATGACGGCGCAGAGGAAGCCAATGCCGATGCGCAGCATCAGCTTATTCTTGCTATCCGTCTTGTCGGGCATGGAATCTGATGCAGCGCGGTCTGTCAACGGGCAGGCCTCCAGATACAAAAACGGGCCGGCATTTCTGCCGACCCGATTACTTTGCTGGTAGCCCGTACCAGATTCGAACTGGTGATCTCCGCCTTGAGAGGGCGATGTCCTAAACCGCTAGACGAACGGGCCATCCTATTATCAAACGGGCGAATGCCCGGTAAAACACTGGTAGCCCGTACCAGATTCGAACTGGTGATCTTCGCCTTGAGAGGGCGATGTCCTAAACCGCTAGACGAACGGGCCATCCTGTTTTCAACACGAGCAGGACGTGGCTGGGATAGAGGGAGTCGAACCCCCATTGACGGAACCAGAATCCGCTGTCCTGCCATTAGACGATATCCCAATTTGTTGCTCCCGGTGATTTCGTCCCGCAACGCGAGAAAGAATATTACGGATAGAAGCCTTCCCTGTCAACACCGATTTCAAACTTGTCCAATTTTGTCGGGAGCTTGTGAAGTGCGCAGGTCAGGAGCCTCGTTCTCTCGGAGCAGCTGGGATCCGTCCCCTATTCCGCCGGAGAAGGCGTCACGGTTTCGAAGACATCAGCCCAGTCCTGGCGGGTCTTCACGACCTCCTTGTGGCTCGGGTCGCGATAGCCGAACTGCGCCATCACGGCGACGCCGAACTCCTCGGGATCGATCAGCCCACGCTCGGCGAGCAGGTCGTTGAGCCTGCCCATGGGGAAGCCCTCGACGGGCGTTGCGTCGACGCGGAGCTCGGCGGCGCATGTCAGCATATTGGCCAGCATGATGTAGCACTGGCAGCGCGCCCAGCCAAACAGGGCCTCCGGTGTCGTGAGCCCAAAGTCCTCGCCCTGGAACTTGGCAAGCATGAGGCGACGGTTGCCCTTCTCCTCGTCGCGCAGCCCCTGAACCTCGGCGATCATGTGGCCGGCGTGCAGCGAGAATGCGCCGACCTTCCTGCGCGCAAGGATGACGACCGTGCGTGAGGCGTTCTTTTTCATGCCCCAGCAGAAGCTCTGCATCTCGGAGAGCAGAGCCTCGTCCTCGATGACGAGCACCTTCCACGGCTCGAGACCAAACGAGCTCGGCGACAGCCTGCCCGCCTCGCAGATCGCGCGGAAGTCCTCGTCGCTCACCGAGCGCGTCGGGTCGTAGCGCTTGCACGCCATGCGCCAGTTCAGGGCGTCCAGCGCCGCGCAACTCGTCATCGCCTCGTTTTGGGCCTGTGCCATACGCCATCTCCTCTCGTCGGGCGGGCAAAACCGCCACTGGTATCCTGTGATCCACAGTACATCGAACCTAACAGGGTCGCCATACGCTCCTGAATTACATATAAGCTCTCCGGGTATTTGGGAAATACTGGCATGAAGGAGTACCATTTGGTGGTATTCATGCCAAAAGCAGCGCACTTCTCGCCAGGTGGTACCCCAGGCAAACGTTTCTGGGTATCATTCGAGAGTTCCTGGGGGATCAGAAAAGGAGAGTTTTCTATGTCCGTGCTTCTCAATGTCTCCGGCCTGTGTGCCGGTATCGAGGACAAGCCCATCCTGCACGGTGTTGACCTGGCCGTCGAGCCTGGCCAGACCTGCGTGCTTATGGGCCCCAACGGTGCCGGTAAGTCCACGCTCGGCCACGTCGTCATGGGCGACCCTGAGTACGTCGTCAACAGCGGGTCCATCACGTTCGACGGCGAGGACATCACGGCGGAGTCTGCGGACAAGCGCTCCGTCCGTGGCATCTTTCTGTCGTACCAGGCGCCTGTCGAGGTGCCCGGCGTCCCGCTCTACAGCTTCCTGCGCACGATCTGCCAGAAGCGCCCCGAGCTCAAGATGACGTCGCGCCAGTTCCGCACGCGCGTCAACGAGGTCATCGACCAGCTCGGCATGGATCCGGCCTATCTCACGCGCGACCTGAACGTCGGCTTCTCGGGTGGCGAGAAGAAGAAGGTCGAGATGCTGCAGCTCCTGCTGCTCCAGCCCAAGCTCGCCATCCTCGACGAGACGGACTCCGGTCTTGACGTCGACGCCCTGGGCATCGTGTCGCGCGGCATCGAGGCGTATCGCCAGAGCTGCGACGGCGCGCTCATCATCATCACGCACAACACGCGCATCCTCGACCGCCTCAACGTCGACACCGTGCACGTCATGGTGAAGGGCCACCTCGTGGCAAGCGGCCCGTCCGATCTCATCGAGCAGATCGACCGTGATGGCTTCGCCACGTACGAGGCCCTGCTCGCCGACAAGCTCGCTGCCGAGCAGGGAGGCGCGCAGGCATGAGTGACATCGAGACCGCCCGCCAGTTTGAGAAGGCCACAGGCGGGCTCTACGACTTCGTAAAGAGCGAGGACGGCTACGAGCGCTTCGACGACGGCCTGTCTCACGACATCGTGCGCGAGATCTCGGCAAAGAAGGACGAGCCCGCGTGGATGCTCGACATGCGCCTGCGCTGCCTCGACCTCTACGAGTCCATGAGCATGCCCGCCAACTGGGGCCCGTCCATCTCCGGTCTGGACATGAGCAACATCTCCTCGTACGTGAGCCCCAAGACGAAGCAGGCAAAGACGTGGGACGAAGTCCCCGAGGACATCAAGGACACGTTCGAGCGTCTGGGCATCCCCGAGGCCGAGCGCACGAGTCTTGCCGGCGTCGGCGCGCAGTACGACTCGGAGATCGTCTACCACAACATGCGCGACGAGGTCGCAAAGCAGGGCGTCGTGTACTCGACAATCGAGGACGCGCTGCACGAGGGCTACGAGGACATCATCCGCGAGCACTTCGGCACGCTCATCACGCCGAATGACCACAAGTTCGCCGCGCTGCACTATGCGGTGTGGAGCGGCGGCTCGTTCGTGTACGTGCCCGCCGGCGTGAGCCTCGACTACCCGCTGCAGAGCTACTTCCGCCTGAACGCCGCCGGTGCCGGCCAGTTCGAGC
Source organism: Coriobacteriia bacterium (assembly GCA_018368455.1). NCBI lineage: Bacteria > Bacillati > Actinomycetota > Coriobacteriia > Coriobacteriia bacterium. The sequence goes on along the minus strand of JAGZEG010000003.1, from coordinate 220,157 downwards.
ACACGCTCATCATCCTGGAGCCCGGTGCGGATCTGCACTTCATCGAGGGCTGCTCTGCCCCCAAGTACAACGTCGCCAACCTGCACGCCGGCGCCGTCGAGCTGTTCGTGGGCAAGGGCGCCCACCTGCGCTACTCCACGGTGGAGAACTGGTCCAAGAACATGTACAACCTCAACACGAAGCGCGCTCGCGTCGAGGAAGATGGCAAGATCGAGTGGGTGTCCGGCTCGTTCGGCAGCCATGTGAGCTACCTCTACCCGATGTCGCTGCTCGTGGGTGCCCGCTCCAGCAGCGAATACACGGGCATCACGTTCGCCGGCGCGACGCAGAACCTCGACACGGGCTGCAAGACCGTGCTGTCCGCCCCCGACACGCGCGCGACGGTCAGCGCGAAGTCGCTGTCGAAGTCCGGCGGCGTCTCCACGTTCCGCAGCGAGGTCGTCGTGACGGAGGCGGCCGAGAACGCCAAGGTCAGCGTCTCGTGCGCCTCGCTCATGCTCGACGACGAGAGCCGCAGTGACACGATTCCCGCCATGGACGTGCGCTGCAAGAGCGCGAGCGTCGGCCATGAGGCCACGATCGGCCGCATCTCCGACGAGACGCTCATGTACCTCATGAGCCGCGGCATCCCCGAGGACGAGGCGCGCACGCTCATCGTGAACGGCTTCGCGAACCCCGTGTCCAAGGAACTCCCGCTGGAGTACGCCGTCGAGATGAACAACCTCATCAAGCTCGAGATGGAAGGGTCGATCGGCTAATGGAGACCAACACCATAGAGCTCACGCGCGTCGGCGAGTCGCCCTCGCCGACGTGGAATCGCCTGGACATCAACGGGCACATCGTCGAGGTGCCTGCGCCCGAGCATGACGCCACGGCAGTTGCCGACGCCGCCTCGCAGCATGGCGCGGCTTACGTCAAGCGCCCGTGCGAGCAGAGTCTCGAGGAGCGCTCCGGCCTGCGTAGCGGCCTGGGCACGGCAGCTCAGGCCTGGCTCGAGGCGCGCGCCCTCGACACCGCACAGCTTGACTTCACGCAGGACTCCCCCACTGCGGCTCAGGAGCTCGCCGTCACGTCCGATACGGGCGAGGCGCTGAGCGCACACATCGCGCTCGGGTCAGGCAAGCGGCTCGACGTCGCCATCGTGGCCGGCCCTCTTGCCGCCGGCATGCCCGTCAGCGGAGCGCTCACGAAGCTAGAGCTGGACGAGGGTGCGCACGCGAACGTGCACGTGCTCGTCGCGCTGCCCGATGAGTGCCAGCACCTCAACGACCTGCAGATCACGCTCGCCGATCGCGCCAGCGTGGACGTGACGTACCACCTGCTCGGCGCTGGCCGCTGCTTCGCGGGTATGGACATCGACTGCGCGGGCTACCACAGCGCGTGCCACGTTGACGTTCGCTACCTGACGCGTGACGCGGAAGAGCTCGACATGAACTACGTCATGCGCCTGCGCGGGCGTAAGTCCGTCGCGACGTTCGATGCGTACGGCGTCATGGGAGGCACGAGCACCAAGACGTTGCGCGACACAATCGACCTCGTGCACGGCGGCAAGGGCGCTGCCGGCCGCGAGCAGGAGACCGTACTGCTCACGAACCAGGGCGTCACGAACAAGTCGCTGCCCGTTGTGCTATGCGACGAGGACGACGTCGCCGGCGAGCACGGCGCGACCATCGGCGCCGTCAGCCCCGACCAGCTCGAGTACCTGCGCACGCGCGGCCTGACGGAGGACGAGGCCCAGGCCCTGTTCGCGCGCTCCGTTCTCGACAGTGCCGTTGCCCACAGCACGACGCCCGAGGCCCGCGCAGCCGCCCTCGCCCTCGCCGAACGCGTCATGGGCACCGAGGCCGCAGCCGAGATCGCTGACGTCGCCGCCGACGTGGAAGGGGCGCGATAAGTCATGAGCGACACGCAGCGCGTGGGCGCACCGACGCCTGACCCCTCCATTGTCGGCAACCCCTACAAGAAGGACTTCCCGCTGCTCGTGAGCCACCCTGACGTGGCCTATCTCGACAGCGCGGCGACGGCGCAGCGCCCGGCCTGCGTGCTCGACGCCCAGCGTCGCTTCTACGAGACGATGAACGCCAACCCGCTGCGCGGCCTCTACGAGCTCTCCGTTGACGCCACGCAGGCGATCGCCGACGTCCGCGCCCACACGGCGCGCTTCGTCGGTGCGAGCGACCCTACGGAGATCGTGTTCACGCGCAACGCCTCCGAGTCGCTTAACCTCGTAGCTTGCACGCTCGGCATGTCCCGCCTGCACGAGGGCGACGAGGTCGTCATCTCCATCATGGAGCATCACTCCAACCTCATTCCCTGGCAGCAGGTATGCCGCGCTACCGGTGCCTCCCTCATTTACCTGCGCCCCGACAGCGAGGGCGTCATCACCAACGAGGAGATCGCCGCGAAGATCGGCCCCAAGGCCAAGATCGTCTCCGTGACGCACGTCTCCAACGTGCTGGGCGTCATCAACCCCATCCGCGCCATCGCCGACCGCGCACACGAGATGGGCGCCGTCATGGTCGTGGACGGCGCGCAGTCCGTCCCGCACATCCCCGTCGACGTCAAAGAGCTCGACTGTGACCTGCTCGCATTCTCGGCCCACAAGCTGTTCGGGCCCATGGGCGTCGGTGTGCTGTTGGGCCGCAAGGCGCTGCTCGACGAGATGCCGCCGTTCCTCGTGGGCGGCGAGATGATCGACTCAGTGGCCGAGCAGGACGCCGTGTGGGCGCCCGTTCCCGAGAAGTTCGAGGCCGGCACACAGGATGCAGCAGGCATCTACGCCTTCGGTGCGGCGCTCGACTATGTGGAGGGCGTGGGCCTCGACGCGCTTGAGCACCGCGAGCGCCTGCTCGTGGACTACCTGTACGAGAGTCTCGCGGCACTCCCCTACATCGAGCTCATCGGGCCGAGCGACCCGGCCGCCCACGTGGGCGTCGTCTCGTTCAACGTGCGCGACATCCACCCGCACGACGTGGCAAGCCTGCTCGACACACAGCACGTCGACGTGCGCGCCGGCCACCACTGCGCCCAGCCTCTGCTAGCGTGGATGGGCCTGCAGACGTGCAACCGCGCTTCCATAGCCTTCTACAACGACGCGGCCGACATCGACAAGCTCGTGGCCGGCCTCAAATTCGTCTGGAGCGTCTTCCATGGCAATGACTGATCTGTACTCGGCGTCGCTCATCGAGCACAACGCCAATCCCGATTACAAGTACGAGATGGAGCATGCGACGTGCGAGCACATGGGCGTGAACCCCACGTGCGGCGACGAGCTCAAGCTCCAGGTGCGCCTCGCTGACGACGGCACGATCGCCGAGGCGTCGTTCACAGGCCATGGATGCGCCGTCTCCCAAGCCTCGGCCGACATGATGGCCGACGCCGTCATCGGTCTGGAGCCCGAGAAGGCCCGCGAGCTGTGCCACCTGTTCGGCAAGATGGTACGCGGCGAGGAAAGCGACCCGGCCAAGCTCGAGGAGCTCGGCGACGCGGAGTGCCTGCAGTCTGTGAGCCACATGCCGAGCCGAGTGAAGTGCGCCGAGCTCGCCTGGCGTACGCTCGACGAGATGCTGGGAAGCGCCGCTGGGTCTACCGGGTCAGGAGAGGCCACGACGACGGAGTAACCTTCTCGGACGGCTATCGTACTGGCGGGCGGGGCGTGTGCTCCTGGCTCGGTCAGTCCTCGTCTCGCACAGGCAGAGGGGCAGTGGATGCGTAACCTGAAGACAGGGACGCGCCGCTGCCCCTCTTGTGTGCACTGCGGAATCGCGCCCTGAGCGCACGCTCCGTCCGCGACGGCGCCCCAGCACAGACGAGAGCCTACCGGGACGCCCCCGAGGAGACGTCCAGCGCGAGCGCGTCAAGCAGGGCCCCACGCTCGTTGGGGAGCCGGCCGTCTATCACGCGGGTCAGCAGCATGCGCAGCTCGTGGCCGACTTCGGGGCCGCGCGGAACACCGGCAGCCATGACGTCAGCACCGCTGATGGCGAGGTCGCGCACGCGATATGTCTGTCCCTCGCGCACGACCTGCTGGAATATCCTCTCGACGTTGTCGAGGTTCGCCATGCGGTTCGGGATCGAGCTCGGCGCGTGTGCAAGGGCGTCGGCACGCTTGACCTGCATCAGCTCGCCAAACAGTTGCTCGGCAATCGCGTCGGAGCCCGCATAGGCGCGCGATAGGCGAGCAAGCATGCGGCACACACCGCGCGAACTCGGGTCGATGTGGTGATCGTGCACGCGAATAAGCAGGCAGGCGTGGTCGATGTCGAGCGAGCGCCAGCGCAGTCGGCGGAATATGCTGCGCGCGATGCGCGAGCCGACCTCCTCGTGCTCGTAGAAGTGGCCACGTCCCATCTCGTCCATCGTGTACGTCGCCGGCTTGCCGACATCGTGCAGCAGCGTCGCGTGGCGCACGAGCGTCGACGCCTTCGGGTCGAGCAGCTCAAGCGCGTGGAGGCAGTGCTCCCACACGTCATGAACGTGCCAGCGGCTATGCTGCTCGAAGCCCACCATCGGAGCAAGCTCGGGAACGACGTGTGTGACAACCTGTGCGTAAGAGCGCAGCGTCTCGACGGCGCGCTCGCCAGCCACGATGCCATCGTACTCCGTGGCGATGCGCTCCTCTGAGACACGGTCGAGCTGATCAAGGTTCTCGAGCAGCGCCTCACGCGTCGCATGCTCGACGACGAAGCCCAGCTTAGATGCAAAGCGAACGGCGCGCAGGATGCGCAGACCATCCTCCTCGAAGCGCGCGCGGGGGTCACCGACAGCACGTATGACGCCCGCCTGCAAGTCACGCCTGCCGTCGAACGGGTCGACGATACCGCGCTCAGGATTCCACGCCATGGCGTTGATCGTGAAGTCCCGCCGGGAAAGATCGTCCTCGACGCGCGTCACGAACGTCACCTCGTCGGGGTGTCGGCCGTCGGAATAACGGCCCTCCGTGCGAAATGTCGTGATCTCGACAGGCTGACCCTCGATGAACACCGTCACCGTGCCGTGCTTGGCGCCCGTCTCGACAACGGAGTAGCCCCGGGCCTGAAACACGTCACGAACGCGCTCCCATGGGGCGTCCGTCGTGACGTCGACGTCGTGGCAGGGGCGCCCGAGGAGGCCATCGCGCACGAAGCCGCCCACGAGAAAGCCCTTGTGGCGCGCCATACGCAGCACGTCAAGGGCGGTAAGCGCCCATGACGGGACAAGCTTCGGATCGATGTTCTTTGCGATGCGGGTGTCCCCCACAGGTGCCTCCCTCCCAGAGATCGCGCGTAGACAGCCAGTCCAGCCCAACCGCTATGTCGTGGTGCAGAACTCCACCATAGTAGCCGACTTGGAGCCTACCGGACGCGTCTATCTTCATCTGATACCTTCCGCTAACAAGAGATTACCGCACATCTCTGGGAATCGACCGCTGAGAGATGCCCCATGTCGCACTTTTGCGCGTTGTGCTGCGTCCCTCCCCCAGCCACCTCGCGTTTTGGGATAATGCACACGGTTTTTCTGACACCTGCCGAGGCAGTCTTTCGCTTTCCCGGCACACATCCAAGGAGGGTCCCATGTCCATCGGTTCCCCGTTCCTCAAGCCCGTGCCCACGTCAAGCGCCGACTTTGCCCACGACGCGGCATACGTCGTCGCAAAGAACGCCGTCACGGCCAACGGCATCATGAAGAGCGCTCGCGTGCCGGAGCAGGCCGCACGCGCCACGACAGCCTTCACGATCCAGGTGACGCCGCAGGGCGCCATCACGAACCAGAAGCAGTCTGGCCGCTGCTGGATGTTCGCTGCCCTCAACGTTATGCGCCGCGAGGTCATGGTGAAGCACAACCTCGAGACGTTTGAGCTTTCCCAGGCCTACCCGCTGTTCTGGGACAAACTCGAGCGCTCCAACTGGTTCCTCGCCAACGTCCTCGACATGCTCGACGAGCCGCTCGAGAGCCGCGAGTGGGCCTACCTGCTCGCCGACCCGCTGTGCGACGGCGGCCAGTGGGACATGTTCGTCTCGCTCGTGCGTAAGTAAGGCGTCGTCCCCAAGGAGGCCATGCCCGAGACCGCGTCCTCCTCTGCCACGCGCGAGATGGACACGTACCTCACGAAGCTGCTGCGCGCCGACGCCGCCGAGCTGCGCCGCGCCCACGAGGCCGGATCGAGCGCCGACGAGCTCTCCGCGCGCGTCCCCGCCATGCTGCAGGCCGTGCGCCGCATCCTGTGCACGTGCCTCGGTGAGCCGCCCGCATCGTTTGACTTCCGTGCCCGCACGAAGGGCGACAAGCCCGAGACGATCGAGGCGCTCAACATCACACCACAAGACTTCTATGCCCAGTACGTGGGCCTTCCGCTTGAGGACTACGTGAGCGTCATCAGCGCAAACACGGCTGACAAGCCGTTCGGCCACACGTATACGGTCGAGCGCCTGGGCAACGTGGCCGAGGACGGCCAGGTTAAGTACCTCAACCTCCCGATCGAGCGCCTCAAGGAGCTCGCGGTCGCCCAGCTGCGCGACAACCGCCCCGTGTGGTTTGGCAGCGACGTGGGCCAGTTCGGTCTGCGTGACGACGGCATCCTCGACACGAATGCCGTCGACGTCGACACGCTGTTCAGCATTGGAGCCGAAGGGACGCCCTCCAGCCTGCTCATGGATCGCGCGACGCGCCTCGACTACGGCGACTCCTGCATGACGCACGCCATGGTGCTGCAGGGCGTCGACCTCGACGCCAACGGAGCGCCCACGAGCTGGCGCGTCGAGAACAGCTGGGGCAAGGACTTCGGCAAGGACGGCTTCTACGTCATGAGCGACGCCTGGTTCAGCGAGTTCGTCTACCAGATCGCCGTGCCCAAGAGCTACCTGAGCTCCGATGAGCTCGCGGCCTGGGGCGAGGAGCCGAAGAGCCTGCGTCCGTGGGACCCCATGGGCACGCTCGCGAGGTAGTTTTTCTTCTCTTTTCAAGGCGTTGCGTGCGCATCGACCAAGAAAACCTTGCACACGGACGAGGGCTCGTTTGCTCTGGCGCAGTTCTGCAGCCGCGCCCTTCGCGGCGAAGCTGTTTGAGCACAGAGCAAATGAGCCCTCGGCCCGACGGCAGTCATACGAGATATTGAGGAAGGACTTCCAGATGTTACAGGACATCACACCACAGGAGCTCAACGAGTTTGCTGGCGCGCTCGAGGGCGACCGCTCGTTTGCCATCGCGCGCAACGCCGCCACCTCCATGGGGGTGCGCACCGCCTCGAAGAACCCCATCGTCTATCGCTCGTACCAGGACACGTATTCCGTCAGCCTCACGCCGACGAGCGAGGTCACGAACCAGCGCCAGTCGGGCCGTTGCTGGATGTTTGCCACCCTCAACGTGCTGCGCGACCGCATGATGAGCGAGATGGGCGTCAAGTCCCTCGAGCTCTCCCAGGCCTACCTGCAGTTCTATGACAAGCTCGAGAAGGCCAACCTCTTCCTCGAGAACATGATCCGCCTCATCGACGAGCCCATCGACAGCCGCGAGATGACGCTGCGCCTCGACGCCCCCGTGCCCGACGGTGGCTGGTGGGACATGGCCGTCGTGCTCATCGAGAAGTACGGCGTGCTGCCCAAGGCCTGCATGCCTGATTCGGCCAACGCCTGTGCGACGTCCGACCTCAACGAGCTGCTGAACCGCAAGATGCGCGCTGTTGCCACGAACATGCGCGCCCAGCACGCGGCAGGCGCCGACGAGACAGCCCTGCGCGACCTCAAGAAGCAAGCGCTCGCTGACGTGTATCGCATGCTGAGCGTCGCTCTCGGTGAGCCGCCCGCGCGCTTCGACTTCGACTTCGTTGCCGATGAGCGTCCCGCCTTCAAGCCTGCGGGCGACCCCGAGGCCCTTGCCACGCCCGAGGCGCTCGCTGCCCGCAAGGCCGCCATGGCTGAGGACGCACGCTTCGTGCGCCTGACCAACGTGACGCCTCTGGAGTTCTTCAAACGCTACTGCCACGTCAACCTGCACGAGTACGTCAGCCTGGGCCACGTCCCCGGCGACGGCCGCCCCTTCGGCTCCATCCTGCAGCTCGACCACGACGGCAGCGTTCAGGGTGTGCCGATCCGCATGATCAACGAGCCGATCGACGTGCTGAAGAACGCCGTCATCGCCCAGCTCAAAGCCGGTCATCCCGCCTGGTTCGCCTGCGACGTCACGAAGTTGCTCGACCGCACGGACGCTTCCGGCCTGCTCGACACCGAGTCTCTCGACACGGCGGCACTGTTCGGCGTGGACTATAACGCCTGCGACGGTGCTCCCATGACGAAGGCCCAGAGCTATGACGCGCGCGAGACGAAGCTCAACCACGCCATGACGTTCCAGGGCGTCAACCTGACGGAAGACGGCACCCCCACGGCATGGCGCGTCGAGAACAGCTGGGGCACGGAGAAGTGCAAGAACGGCTACTTCATCCTGACGGATCGCTACTTCGACGCATATGTGGGCCAGGTCATCGTGCACCGCGACTACGTGCCCGCCGACGTCGTAGCAGCCTGGGAGAGCCCTGCCACGCCGGTTGTGGAGATGAAGCCGTGGCAGCCGCTGCTTTTTGGCATGAGCGACTAATTGGGTATTGTAGCCTCTGACGTACGCTGACGCGCCCGGGCGACACACGTCGCTCGGGCGCTTTTCATAAGAGAGAGGCATCCCATGAAGACAACGAGCAACGCCCCGCTCGCTCCCCTAACGACGCTTCACGTGGGCGGTTCCGCCACGACACTTATCGAGACGTCGTCAACCGACGAGCTCATCGCTGTTGTGCGCGACGCCGAGAAGGCCGGCAAGCCCCTGTTCGTGCTTGGCGCAGGCTCTAACGTGCTCATCTGCGACGACGGTTTCGTGGGAACGGTCGTGCGCCCCCGCCAGGCAGCTATCGAACTGCTTTCCGAGACCGGTCCCGACTCTGCCCACGAGGCCCTCGTCCACTGCGAGGCAGGCGCGCGCTGGGATGACGTCGTGGCGTTCTGCGTTGAGCATGATCTGGCGGGCATCGAGGCACTCTCGGGCATCCCCGGCCTCATGGGCTCTGCGACAATGCAGGACATCGGCGCATACGGCCAGGAGATGGGCGACGCCCTCGTGAGCGCGGAGCTGCTTGATCGCGCGACGGGCGACGTGCGCTCGTGGGGCCACGACGAGCTCGGCTTGGGCTATCGCACGTCCATGCTGCGTCGAAGCCTCGAGGGCGAGGACGGAAACGAGCGGAGCTGGTTCCCCACGCCGCGATGGGTCGTGCTCGGTGTGACGCTCGGGCTCTCTCGCAAAGCCGGAGCGGCAGTCAACCACGCACAGCTCGCCCAGGCACTCGGCGTTGAGGTGGGGGCGATCCTTCCCATCGCGCAGATCCGCGCGGCCGTGCTCGACGTGCGCGGCGCAAAGGCCATGCTCGAGGACGGAGCAGGCTGTACAGCCTGCGGAGAGGCAGGGCCGGACTACGACCGCTGGAGCAGCGGCTCGTTCTTCATGAACCCGGTGCTCACGCAGGCACAGGCCGATCGCCTGCCCTCCGACGCGCCCCGCTACCCCGCGCCGGAGGGCCGTGTCAAGACCTCAGCCGCATGGCTCATCGAGCACGCTGGCTTCTCGAAGGGCTTCGGCGCACGCGACGAGGACTCGAAGGCGAGGCTCTCCTCGAAGCACTGCCTTGCGCTCACAAACCGCGGAGACGCGACGGCCGATGACGTCATGGAGCTGGCGCGCACCGTGCGTTGCGGCGTCTTTGACACGTTCGGCATCCTGCTGAGCCCCGAGACCGTCCTTGTTGGGGAGAGCATCTAGGCAACGCGCAACACCCTCATCGCGGCTCCGTACGAGCAGAGTTATGCCCGTGCGGAGCCGTCGCGGTTTGCATCAAGGAACAGCTTGCGCGTCACGAAGTTGTACACCATGACGATGCCGGTGACGACGATCTTCGTGAAGCGGTAGTCGATGCCCAGCACGCTCTGGCCGACCCACATGAGCAGGTCGTTCAGGCCAAGGCCCACGACGGACAGCGCGACGAAGATGACGAACTCGCGGCGGCGGCTCATGTCCTGCTTGTGTGCGAACACGAAGCGCATTGAAGCCAGGTAGTTAAAGATGACCGACACGACGAACGATATCGTCGTACTCAGCAGGTAGTTGACGCCAAAGACCTCCGTTAGGAGGATCATCAAGCCGTAGTCGATGACGAATGCGAGCACGCCCACGACGCCAAAACTCGCGATCTGTCCGAGCAGGCCCGGCCGCTTGCCATCGTCATGCAGAACGTTGTGTGCCATATCAGAACCTCTCAAATCGCGGGGCATCGACCTCGACGTGGGCTCGACCGCCTGTCAGCTCGCGCACGTCAGCCAAAAACGCCTGTTCCTCTCCGAAGCGAAACGTCACAGGCAGCATGACATCCGTCGCAAACACAGCCTCGCCCACACGACCGCCGGCAGCCCCCGCCATGTGCACGACCTTGGCATACGCCCCGTAGTCGAGCCCGACGCGCACGGTTACGCAACTCGTGTACTCGAGCACCTCCGCAGCAGCCAAAGCCTTCTGCGCGGCCTGGGTATAGGCTCGCACGAGACCACCCGCACCCAACAGCACGCCACCAAAGTAGCGCGTCGTGACGATGCAGACGTCGACAAGGCCGCTGTGGCGCAGCACCTCGAGCGTAGGTACGCCTGCCGTCTTCTGAGGCTCACCGTCATCCGAGTAGCGCTCCCGCCCATCGCGCAGCACATAGGCCCACACGTTGTGACGTGCCTTTGGATTGGCCTTGCGGATCTCCTCCAGCACTGCGAATGCGCCCGCTTCGTCAGACGTCGGGAAGGCCGCGGCTATGAACTCGCTGCGATCGATCGTCACGCTCGCCTCGCAGCGCGACGCCAGCGTGCAATAGCCGCTCGTCGCCGCGCCGGAGCTTGCCCCTGTCACGTCAGATGCCATGTCGCCCCCTCAGCAACTACGAAAGCGCCCTGAACAAAGACGGGACCGGCAGGCACTCAGCCAGCCAGTCCCGCCGAAAAGATGCGCTCGTGCGCGAAGCGATGTCCCAGCGCGAATTAGACGCGGGAGATATACTTGCCACCCTCGCGCGTGTCAACCTTAATCTTGTCGCCGACGTTCAGGAACATAGGCACCTGAACAGTGGCGCCAGTCTCGATCTTGGCCGGCTTCGTAGCAGACTGAACGGTGTCGCCCTTGAAGCCAGGCTCCGTCTCGAGGATCTCAACCTCGATGAACAGCGGCGGCTGCACGGCGTAGAGCACGCCGTTGGCGTACTGCATGAGGCAGGTGTCGTTCTCCTTGAGGAAGGCAGCGGCGTCGCCCACGATGTCGCCGGCAACGGGCGTCTGGTCATACGTCTCGTTGTCCATGAACCAGAACATGCCCTCGTCCTCGTAGAGGTACTGCATCTCGCGCGTCTCCATGCGGACGCTCTCGAACTTCGCGGACTGCTGGAAGTTCTGCTCGTTGACGCGGCCCGTGCGGATGTCCTTGTACTTCGTGCGCACATACGTGTTGCCCTTGCCGGGCTTGACGTGCTGCGCCTCGATGACAACGCAGTCCTTGCCGTTGATGTTGACGCCGAGACCCGCCTTGAGGTCGTTGATGCCAAGAGTAGCCACGATAAAACCTTTCAGATCGGTGTCACACGCATGCCAACGCATGCGCAATGCCGTGCCATTTTAGCGCAGCCGCCGGCTCGGGATTTCGCTCCGGCACACTGTCGGTATCCATCTCCGTAGGTTCTGCGCGTTTTCTCCGAGGAGTCGGGCGCGAACCTGGAAGAAAGTACCTCGAAACGCAACGACGTTACGCGTCGATGACGACGAGGTCGTGCGACGCGCGCGTGAACACGTCGAAGCCGTCGGACGTGACGACGCCGTAGTCCTCGAGACGCACGCCCCCGAAGCCGGGCAGGTAGACGCCAGGCTCGACCGTCACGACGTGCCCGGGCTCCATGACATGCTCGTCGAGGCGCGAGAAGCGAGGCTCCTCGTGGATCTCGAGGCCGACGCCATGGCCCAGGCCATGCTTGAAGTAGTCGCCGTAGCCTGCCTCGCTGATGAGGCGCACCGCCAGGTTGTGGATGTCCTTGCCGATGACGCCTGGGTGAACGGCGGCCTCGCAGGCCTCATTGACGCTACGGACGAGGTCATAGAGGGCGCGCTGCTTCTCGGAGGGCTGGCCCACGACGACAGTGCGCGTCATGTCGCTCTTATAGTCGCCCAGACCTGCGCCGTAGTCCATGAGCACGAAGTCACCGATCTGCACGACACGCTCGCCGGGCTGGGCGTGCGGGTTGGCAGTGTTGGGGCCACTCGCGACGATCGTGTCGAACGACAGGGCGTCCGCGCCATGAGAGAGCATGTAGTTGTCGAGCTCGACACGCAGCTGCAACTCCGTGAGGCCCGGGCGGATATAGGAGCACATGTGCTCGAAGGCGTCGTCCGTAATGGCCTGGGCCTTCCTCATGGCTGCGATCTCGGCCGCGTCCTTCACGGCACGCATCTGAATGAGGTCGCCGTGCAGCTGCGGGAGCAGGCAAGCGACGGAAGCCGACTGCAGCGCGCTCAACAGGTCGTTGTAAAACGAGAGCTGCACCGTGTCCTCGATCGCAACGACGCGCGAGCGTGTCTTGGCGACCATGGATGCCACCCAGGCAGGCGCGTCAACGATGTCCATGTCGAGCTGCCAGGCCGTGTCCGTGCCGAGTCGCTCTACGAACGTGTTGTAGTAGCGCGAGTCCGTGTGCAGCCACAGGCCGTCCGCCGTGACGAACGCCGTGTGCGCGAGCTCGAAGTCGAACGTGCGCGCCGCGCCGGTCAGCCAGCGCAGATCGGGATTGTTGCGCAGCACGACGGCGTCGTAGCCTCGCTGCGCCATGAGGGCACGCAGGCGCTCGACCCTGCCACAAGCCGCCAGAACCTCGGAATTCATTGTGAAGCGCTCCTTTCAAAGGATGGAAGACAGGTTGGGTCGCCCCTACAGCAGCCCCTCGTCGTAGAGGAGCTCGCCGACGGAATAGGCCACGTCGATGAACGACAGGCCGCGGATGTCGAGCACGTAGTCCGCCGCCTGCTCATAAAGCGGACGGCGATGTGAGAGCAGACGAGCCGCCTCGTCATACGTGCCCAGATCGGGCCTGATCTCGGGATGTGTGATGTGGGAGAGCGCCTCGTCCAGGTCGAGGTCGAGAAAGACGACCTTGCCCATCGTGCGCATGAGCTCAACGCTCTCTGGGCACTCCACGATGCCGCCACCACACGAGATGAGACAGCTCTTTTCCGAAAGAAGCGAGCGCAGGGCGGCGACCTCCATAGCGCGGAACGCCGGCTCGCCCACCGTGTCGAAGAGTTGCGCCACCGAGGCATGCTCGCGATGAACGACCATGCGGTCCGTGTCCAGGTGCCGACGATTGAATAGGTGGCCAAGATTTCGGGCCACTGTCGACTTGCCGGCTCCCAGAAAGCCTATGAAAAAGATATGATCGCATCCCGCATGGCGCGTGTAGCCATCGGGCGTCGTGCCGTCTTGCATGTGATGCTGGTCCGTCCTGCAGCGTCGCGAGGCGCGCAGCTTCGCCTTCCGTGGGTTTCCATGCGATTTTACCACGGGAGCTGCGCGAACAATCTCAGCATGAGGCATGCGCCGCCCGCAAGCGCGATATACGGGCCGAATGCAAACGTCCGCTGGCCACGCGCGAGCGACACGGCACAGCCCGCCAGGCTTGCAAGGAAAAGGACGGCGACGATGCCCGGGCCAAGCCACAGCGCCAGGGCCGAGAGAAGCTTGACGTCACCCAGACCGATGCCGTGTCTGCCCCGCATCGCACGCCACAGCGCCTCAGCCGCAAGAAGGACGCCCAACACACCCGCTGCACTCAGCAGACGGGAGCCGTCGGGAGCGAGGCCGGAGAAGGACGTACTCACCAGCAGGCCGCTCGCATGCAGCGCAAGCTGGACGAGCGCACAGAGAGCCACGATAACAACGCACGCGTTGGGGATGCGCCGCTCGATTGCGTCCACGAAGGCGCCCGTGCCAAGAGCCGCAAGCGTCAGGGAAACGCAGGCCCATGCGCAGGCGACCGCCACGAGACGCTACTCCCCTTCGGGCTTCCTGTCAGCGAGCACGCGCCGCTCGAGACCTCGGAAGGCCAGACCGTGCTTCAGGTCGACGTTGGCCTGGGGGACAACGAGGATGGAGTCCACACCCGCGATGTTGGCGCCGAGGGCGTCTGTGAACAGCTGGTCGCCAATGAACACGGCCTCGCGACGCCTCACACCCACCTTGCGAAGGGCATGCCAGATGGCGAACGGAAGCGGCTTGAGCGCACAGGCAACAAGCTCGGCACCGATGTCCTGTGCGTTTCCCCGCACGTTCTTCGCCCAGTTGTTTGAGACGATGCACAGGCGAAAGCCCCGCTTGCGGGCCGACGCGAGCCAGGCGCGCACGTCATCGGGCAACACGTGCGTGTCGCGTGGGACGATCGTGTTGTCGCGGTCAATGAAGATGCCTCGCTTGCCCGACGCCCAGAGGGCGTCGAGGTCAAGCGAGGTCACTCCACGCACGTAGCGCCCCGGCTGAATCAAGCTCACGACGCAAATCCCATGGCCTCGTTATAGGCAGAGCGAGCCGCCCAGAACTCGTCCTCCGTCGCGCAGAACGTGTGCGTGCCGTCAAGCGCGGGCGACGCGACGTAGTAGTAGTAATCCGTCTGCGCGGGACCGGCGGCCGCCTGCAGAGACGCCAGCGAAGGCGAGCAGATGGGACCCGGAGGCAGGCCGAGGTTCGTGTACGTGTTGTACGGGGAATCGACCTGCAGGTCCTCCGTCGAGAGCAGGTCATCCTTGCCGAGCGCGTAGTTGATGGCGGCGTCGATCTGCAGCGCCATGCCTGCGTTGAGACGGTTGTACACGACAGAAGCCACCAGCGGACGCTCGTCGGCGACCGCCGTCTCACGCTCGATGAGGCTGGCGAGGATGACAACGTCACTGAGCGAAAGCGTCGTGGCGCCCTGCGTGGCCCCGCCGAGGCTTACAGCTGCGATCTCGGCCTGGAACTGGTCGAGCATCGCGCGGATGACCATGTCAGCCGTGACTTCCTCGTTGCCAAACGTGTACGTCTTCGGGAAGAGGTAGCCCTCAAGCGAGTCGTTGTACGCGCCTGACAAGAACTGGTACGTCGCCACGTAGTTCGAAGCCTTCGCCTGCGCAAGGAACGCATCGGAAGAGATGCCGAGCGCCTCCTGCACGCGCTGCGCCACCTGGTTGACCGTGAGTCCCTCCGGGATCGTCAGCGACTTCGACGTGTCGTTGGGACCGGCGACGAGCTGCTTGATGACGTCGTCGTAGCTCATGTTGCGCTCGAAGCTGTACGCACCCGCCTTGAGGCTCGAGTCGACGTTGCCCGCCGCCTGCACCGCGTTCATGAAGTCCGTCGTGCTCGTGATGACGCCGGACTGCTGAAGCAGCTGTGCGATGTCGCCCGCGCCGTAGTTGGCGGGAATGCTCACCGAGATGGCGCCGCCTTCGTCCTGCTGGTCGGATGCGGCCCTGAAGTTGACGACGACCACGACGGCAACGACCAGCACGAGTGCCACGGCAACGACAGCACCGACCACAGCGGCGAAGCGCGTGCGGCGTGGGTGCTTCTGCGCCACCGTCTTCTTCATCGTGACGGTGTCGTACTTGTGCATGGACGTGGCACCCTGGCGCAGATCGGCGCCCTGCTCGTCCTGGTCGTCCCGAAGCTCGCTGGGATCGAACGGCTTGAGACTCATCTGTCTCCCCTCGTCGGGCAGTCCTGGCTATCCATCCAGGACTGCAGGAAGAGCGACGCTGCGATGCAGTCTATCTTGCCGCGCATCTGACGCTCCGAAAGCCCCTGCTCATGCAGGATGCGCTTTGCCTGCGCCGACGAGAGCCGCTCGTCGGTGAAGGCAAGCTCCAGGCCGCAGGCGTCCGCCACCTTGCGTGCGATAGCCATGACGCGCTGGGCCTGGGGTCCCTCCTCCCCTGCCATCGTCAGAGGACGCCCGCACAGCAGCATGTCGGGCTCGTGATCCTCGAGCACGCGCTTGAACGAGCGCCCGGGGACCTCCACCTCGTTAGCAGGCAGCACCGTGAGCGGGACTGCCACGCGGGAGGCCGTGTCGCCGAACGCGACGCCGACGCGGCGCTCCCCGATGTCAAGGGCGATCACTCTCATTCTAGCAGCCAGCGCCCTCAAACAGGGCGCGCGCCTGGGTGAGCGCCACGTCAAGACCGGACGCGTCCTTGCCTCCGGCCTGCGCCATCTGCGGACGACCGCCGCCACCGCCGTGGATGGCGGGCGCGATGGCCTTGATGACCTTGCCGGCGTTGAAGCCCGCCGCGACGGCCTCGTCCGTGCCAGCGGCCATGAGCAGCGGCGCGCCGGACTCCGTCACCGTGCCGAGCACGCAGGCGCCCGGCGCAGCAAGCTTATCGCGCACGAGGTCCCACTGGCCGCGCATGCCCTCGGCATCGAGGCCGTCGACACGCGCGATCACGAGCGGATAGCCGGCGTCGATCACGCCGTCGAGAACGGCGTCCACCTTGCTGGCAGCCGCAGCAGCGCGCGCCTTCTTCTCCGCATCCTCGAGCGCCTTGACCTCGGCGGCCAGATCGGCAGCCTTGCGCGGCACGTCGCGTGTGGGAACCTTGAGAGCATCGGCCGCCTCGCGCAGCGTGTGCTCCTCCTCGTTGAGGTATGCAAGGGCGTCGAAGCTCGTCAGCGCCTCGATGCGGCGCACGTTGGCTGCGACGGAGCCCTCAGACACGATCTTGAGCAGGCCGATCTCGGACGAGCGGCGCACGTGCGTGCCACCGCACAGCTCGCGAGAGAAGCCCTCAACATCCACGACGCGCACGCGCTCGCCATACTTCTCGCCGAACAGCGCCATGGCCCCCGATGCACGGGCCTCGTCAAGCGAGCACTCGCGCGTGGACACGGGCAGGTCGGCCATGATGCGCTCGTTGCAGATGCGCTCGACCTCGTCGAGCTCGGCACGCGTCACAGCCTGGAAGTGCGTGAAGTCGAAGCGCAAGCGACCGGGCTCGACGAGCGAGCCAGCCTGGTTGACGTGCGTTCCGAGCACCTGGCGCAAGGCGGCGTGCAGGATGTGCGTCGCCGTGTGATTGCGACGGATACGCTCGCGGCGCAGGTGGTCGATCGTTGCCGTGCACTCGTCACCGACGTGCACCGTGCCGGACACGACAGTGCAATGGTGAACGGTCAGGACCTTCTCGGCGCTCGTCGTATCGCTGACCTGGAGCTTGAAGCCCTCGCCCTCGATGACGCCTGCGTCGCCGACCTGGCCGCCCTTCTCAGCGTAGAAGCTCGTGCGCGGCAGCAGGACGTCGACCTTCTGACCCTGCGTGGCCTCGTCGACGACCTGCTCGTCCACGACGAGCGCGCGGATCTGCGTGTCGACGGAGTCGGTGTCGTAGCCGACGAACTCGTCGCCGCCAAACTGACCGGACAGCGCGACCCAGATCGTGTCAAACTTGCCCCAGGCAACGTCTTTTACCTGGGCGCGGGCACGCTCGCGCTGGGCGGTCATCTCGCGCTCGAAGCCTTCGTGGTCGACGTCGTGGCCCTGGGCCTGGGCAACCTCGACCGTGAGGTCAAACGGGAAGCCAAACGTGTCGTGCAGACGGAACGCGTCGGCGCCGTCGAGCACGCCGCCCTCAGGCAGCTTGGCGAGCGCCTCGTCAAGGTAGGCCTGGCCCGTGCGCAGCGTCGCGGAGAAGCGCTCCTCCTCCGACAGCGTGATGCGATGGATGAGGTCGGCGTTTTCGACGATCTCGGGATAAGAGTCGCCCATCTCCGCGATGACGCGATCGATGTACGTGCCCATAAAGCTGCCCTCGATGCCGAGCATGCGGCCGTGGTAGATGGCGCGACGCATCAGACGACGCAGCACGTAGCCGCGGCCCTCGTTTGAGGGCAGGATGCCGTCGCCCAGCATGAACGTCACGGCGCGGGCGTGGTCGGCAAGGATGCGAAGGCTGATGTCGGCCTTGGGGTCAGCGCCGTACGTGAGGCCCGTCAGGCCCTCCCCGACCGACAGAAGGCCGGTGAGGATGTCGGAGTCGTAGTTCGTCGACTTGCCCTGCATGATGGCAGAAATGCGCTCCAGGCCCATGCCCGTGTCGATGTTCTGATGCGGCAGCGGCGGCAGCGAGCCGTCCTCCTGACGATCGAACTGCGTGAAGACGAGGTTCCAGAACTCGAGGAAGCGGTCGCAGTCGCAGCCGGGCTTGCAGTCGGGGCTTCCGCAGCCCACCTCGGGGCCCTGGTCATAGTAGATCTCGGAGCAAGGGCCGCAGGGGCCGGTGGGGCCGGCGGCCCAGAAGTTATCGTCCTCGCCGAGGCGGGAGATGTGATCCTCGGGAACGCCAAGCGCACGCCAGATGTCGTGTGCATCGTCATCTTCGGTGAAGATCGTGAAGTACAGACGGTCGAGCGGGAGGCCGAGGTACTTGTCACTCGTAATGAACTCGAACGCCCACGCGCAGGCCTGCTGCTTCGTGTAGCCGCCGAACGAGAAGTTACCGAGCATCTCGAAGAACGAGAGGTGGCGTCCGTCGAGGCCAATAGAGTCGATGTCGTTCGTGCGCAGGCACTTCTGACACGACGTGGCGCCGATCTCCTCCATGGTCTTCTTACCGAGGTAATACTGCTTGAACTGGTTCATGCCAGCGTTCGTCAACAGCAGCGACGGGTCATCCGGAACGAGCGACGACGACGCAACGCGACGACAGCCACGCTCCTCGAAGAAGCGAAGAAAGAGCTCACGAATCTCTGCGGACTTCAACGTGCCCTCACTTTCGTCCAAGGCCCGGCGTCGTCGGCGCGTTCCACGAAACAGCAGGTGACAAGCGTTTGCGCGACGACGGGCGTCAATGACGGTATCCAAACCCGCTGATAATACATCCTTGGGGATCATTTGCCCGCCCGGGGTGGCCCGGTGGGAGGAGCATCCCGCCAAATCACAGAATCAGGGCAGGTAGTGGCTGGTTATTGGCCCCTTTGCCCCACACGTGAGGCGCCGCTGTGCCCCCTAAAGCACCTCGCACCAACGCGGCGCACAAAAAAGAACACGCCCGCCGCTACGTAGGCGACGGGCGTATCGAGAAACGCCTGATACTTTTGGAACGCTTAGCGGCCCTCTGGGTGGTCATCCTTGGGTTCCGGTTTCGTGCTCGCAGGGGCGCCATCTGAGACCCGGCTCGGAGCGAAGCCGTCAGTCCCCCTCTGAGACGGAACGTCTTTGTGATGACGGCGAGAACGACGAGAGCGCTGCTCCGCCTTCTCGCGAGTCGAAGCAGCCTCCTTCTCCTCGCGCTGGCGCGCCCGCTCCGCCTTCTCGGCGGCCTTCTGGGCCTCTTTCGCATCCTGAGCCGCGCGCACGGGATCGGGAACGTCGGTGTGGCCGTGCTGTATTGCTGCCTTGATCCGCTCGGGCACTCCCTTGTCGCCTTCGACGTCGACGCCCAACGAGTCGCAGGCAGGCCGGGGGTTACCCTCCTTGTCGCAGAACGGCTCGCCCTTGAACAGCGACCCGTCGCGGCTCACGAGCTGTCGCCCCGTCTTCTTCTCGAAGTAATAGACGAACGTGCCCTTTATGGCGGCCGTCAGTGGCACGGCAGCAATCATACCGAGAATGCCGCCAAGAGAGCCGCCGGCAGAAAGGGCAGCGATGACGAGGACGGGGTGCAGCGACACGGCCGACTGCATGACCTTCGGAGAGATGAGGTTGTCCGTGAACTGCTGCGCGAGCACCGTCACAGCGATGGACAGTACCGCGGGGACGGGCCCGACCGTCAGGCCAACGAGGAAGCCCAGGCCACCGCCGACCCAGGGGCCAATGTACGGGATGACGTTGAGCACAGCCGTCAGCAGGCCGAGCAGCATGGCATAGGGAACGCCCAGGACCCAGAAACCAAGGCCCGCTATGACGCCCGTGCACGTCGACGTGACAATGAGGCCCTTAAGATAACCGGACAGGGAGCGGCCGAACACCGACGTGACGATGCGGTAGTCCTCGCCACGGCGCGGGCCCACGATGTTTGCGACCTCGCGCTCCATGCGGGGGAAGTCCTTCGCGAGCCAGAACGAGATGACCACGGCCATGAAACCCGTGACAAAGCTCGAGAACACCGACTTGATGCCCGTAAACAAACCTGACGCCGTCGAGGAGGCGACGCTGCTCGCAAGCTGGCTCACCTGCCCGCCAACGGACTCGGTAATAGAGGCGAGAAACGTCTGGACCTGCCCGTCAGGGTTGAGCGCAAGGAACTCGTTGAAATCGTTCCAGAGGTCCTGGATCTGCGCCAGAAAGCCGGGCAGAGCGGACACGAAGCTCGCCGCCTGCGAGATGATCGGCGGGAATATGACAAACGACAGCAGGCCGATTGCGGCAAACACCGTGATCATGCCGATAAATGTTGCGAGCGTACGCGGCACATGCAAGTGCTTGTCAAGCGCGTTCGTGATGGGCGCGTAGATGAACGCGAGGATGCCACCGGCAAGCAGCACGCTGATGGCGTCGCCTATCTTGCCAAGGCACCAGCACACGGCAACGACGATGATGCCGATGCCGATGTAACCCCACACGCGAAAGAAACGGCGGCGATAGCGCTCGGCACGTGCCGAGCGCACACCTCCGTCCCCCGCCCTATTCGAGGGGGCGACGTCGGGAATCTGAGGGCTCTGCGTGGACGCAGGCAGCAAACGCATCGGTGGGCAACCTACCCTTCGCTGATATCGACCTGCAGGCCGGGCGCGATCTTCTCTTGCATGCGCTTAAGCGTGCGGCGCAGCAAGCGCGACACCTGCACCTGTGAGATGTCGAGGCGCTGAGCGATCTCGGCCTGCGTCAGGCCATCGATGAAACGCAGGCGCACAACCTCCTGCTCTTTGGGCGTGAAGTCACGCAGCACCCGCTCGATGAGCAGGCGGTCGTCCGAAGCGTTGAGGTCAGCGTCCTCGCTCGCGTAGCGGTCAAGGACGGACACGGAGTCGTCGTCGCCCGTTCCCGTGGCCTCGAGCGGCACTGAAGAGTACGCCTCTCCCGACTCCATGGCCTCGAGCACCTCGTCGACAGACACGCCGAGGTAGTCGGCGATCTCATCGACGGTCGGAGAGTGCTGAAGCTGCTGGGTGAGCGCATCGGTCGCCTGGTTCACCTTCGCGGACAGCTCCTGGAGACGGCGAGGCACGCGCACGGACCAGCCCTTGTCGCGGAAGTGCCGCTTGATCTCGCCGAGGATCGTCGGCGTAGCGTACGTCGTGAACTCCAGTCCACGCGAGGGGTCAAAGCGATCGATTGCCTTGATGAGGCCGATCGTGCCAACCTGGATGAGATCCTCGAGCGGCTCGCCGCGGTTATTGAACTTTGCGGCAAGGAAGCGCACGAGATTGAGGTGGCTCACGATGAGCTGGCTGCGAGCCTCCTCGTCGCCCTGCTCCTTGAAGCGGCGGAACAGCTCACGGGTGCGGGCCTTATCCCAGATGAGCTTGCCGCCCTTCTGATCAGAGGACATCGGCATTCCCCGTTCGCTTCACAAGTCGCATGTGGGCGTCGCCCCCGTCGTTGATGTGGCACTCATCGCACATGGCGTCGAGGATGAGCGCCGCGTAGACGAGCGAAGGCTCAGACTCGTCCTCGGAGACATGGTCCGTGCCGAGCTCAAATGCCATCTCGAGCTGGCCGGGAGTCAGCGTGAAGACAATGGTCATCTCGTCAGACACGCCCGTGGCGCACGCGTACACGAACGCCTCCTCAGCCGCCATGCGGACGTCGTCAACATCGTCGACGGACAGACCGCCGATGGCCGCAACGTTGGCCGCGCTCATGCGAACGAGGCGTGCGTAGCTCGGACGCGGGGGGACGCGCAGCTCTATGGTGTCGGGAGCGGCGGAGGCCGCCATACCGTCATGCTGTTCCATAGGTATCTCTCACTCCTCAGGCTCGTCGTGCTGGGACGGAAATCAATGCGGCAAAGCGCGCTAATGACGTGTCGGCGTCGCAGATCCGCTGGCGCTCGGATAGGTAAAGTAGCCCTCGTCTGCGTGAATGACATCGGCACGCTCGGGCTCGACGTCGTGCAGCTGGGGCTGCTCGTCGCTGGCCACCTGGCCCTGGTCATCGGCTGAGGCAGACGGTAGCGAAGAACCATCACGCTCCTGCTGTGCGCGGCCCAGGCCAAAGCGACCGCGCACGCGATCGACGATGCTGTTCGTGGCGGCGCCCACGGCTTGCGTGGCGTTGGAGGCCGTTCCTGTGATGCGGGAGACATCCGTAAGGATGGCATCGAGGTGCGTCAGGTTCGCGGAGAGGTCCTCGACTGCCTGCGTGGCGTTGGACAGCAGCGGGCTGACATCAGCTGCGGCAGGCTTTGCCTGTGTGACGACCTCGTCGACGTGAGCGATGACAGGACGAGCCTGCGCGATGGCCTCATCGGCGCCCTTGAGGACGGGACGAGCCTGGGCAACGACGTCCGAGACGTCGGACTGTATCGACTCCACCGCCTTCTGGGCGGCGCCAATGGCCGGACGAGCCCGACGCACAGTCAGCGCCACCTCGACTACGAGCCAGATTGTGGCGATAACCAGCACGATGAGCACGATGGTGAGCACGTCAGGTCCCATATCGTCTCCCCTTTCGAAGGGAATCTCCCTGTGGGCGCATTCTTTGTCACACGGCGCCCCATATATTCGATGTCAGACGCTTCAACTATACCCAACGCGCGCAAGGCCCACGCTTTCGCATCGCTGGCTTACCGAAGCTCCCCATGTGTCACGTCAGCGACCCCGAACACCGGACGGCGCCTCGGGCCCCTGCGCCTCCGTCGCGCTCTGGCGGTCGCGCCTCGTGAACTCCGTACGGTACTGCTCCCAGCCACGCTCGGTCGGTCGGTAGAAGCACCCCCGTTCGAGGCCATCGGGAAGATAGCGCTGGTCGACCCACGCGCCTGGGTAGTCGTGTGGATAGAGATACGTGCCATACTCGTCGCTGCCCGGTCGGTGGCGGTCGCGCAGGTAGCTGGGAACCGCTCGGGCAGGTGACGTGCGCACGTCGGCCTGGGCAGCGTTGAGCGCTGCGTAGCTCGCGTTGCTCTTGGGGGCGAGGGCGAGGTAGATAGCGGCCTGTGCCAGGTTGATGCGGCACTCAGGCAGGCCGATGACCTCGGTAGCCCGAAACGCCGCCTCGGCGATGAGCAGGGCCTGCGGGTCAGCGTTGCCAACATCCTCGGAGGCGAGGATGAACATGCGGCGCGCGATGAACTTGGGATCTTCGCCGCCAGCGAGCATGCGCGCAAGCCAGTAAACGGCGGCGTCGGGGTCGCTGCCGCGCATGGACTTGATGAACGCGCTCACGATGTCGTAGTGCTCGTCGCCGCCCTTGTCGTAGCGCTGGACGCGGCTCGGCGTTGCCTCTCGCACGTCGTCGGCCGTGATCTCGACGAGGGCCCCTTCCTCATGGCCCCCGTGACGCCGGGCAAGTTGCGCCGCGAGCTCGAGTGTCGTCAGGGCGCTGCGAGCGTCGCCGCCAGCAAGCAGGCAAATCTGGGCGCGCGCGTCATCAGGTAGCTCGTAGGCACCCGCAAGGCCTTCGGGGCACGCGAGCGCGTGATCGAGGATGGCGGAGATGTCGTCGTCAGAGAGCGTCGTGAGCTCTACGACCCGCGAGCGCGAGAGCAGGGCCTGGTTCACCTCAAAGTACGGGTTCTCCGTCGTGGCGCCTACGAGTACGACCGTGCGGTTCTCCACCGCGTGCAGCAGGGCATCCTGCTGGCTCTTCGAGAACCGGTGGATCTCGTCAACGAAAAGAATGGTGCGCCGGTCGCGCTGGAGCAGACGTTGATGGGCGGCATCGATCTCGCGACGTAGGTCTTTGACCGTGCCCGTGATGGCCGAGACCTCGACGAACTCGGCTCGCGTGACTCGAGCGATGATACGCGCGAGCGTCGTCTTGCCCGTGCCTGCGGGCCCAAACAGGATGACAGAGGACAGGGCGTCATGCTCTATGGCGTCACGCAACCACGTCCCGGGCCCCACCGCCTTGAGCTGCCCGTGAAAGTCGTCGAGCGTCTGCGGCCTCACGCGGGCGGCAAGTGGGGCGTTCCCCTCTGTTCGCGCGCGTTCCATCTGCGAAAAAAGCGTCTCCATGCAGTGCTACTCCTGCGTATCTGGGCTTGGTGGTACCCCTGTGCCCGGCCAGCGCTCGCCACGCGCGCGGAAGCCAGCAAAGTACGAGCGTTGGGGCGTAAACGTGCGCCGCCCTTTGAAGAAAAGCTCGGCAAGGGCGAGAAAGTAGGCGTCAGTCATGCTGGCGATGTAATCGACGACCGTTTGGTCCAGGTCGGACTGCCAGTCATACTGCTGGTCATAGTGGCGCGCGAGCAGCGACACTGGCTCGATGTGATGCCGGAATATCGGCGAACTCTCGTCGCCAGAGACGAGGTCAGCGCGCAGCCGGTCGTACAGGTCGGAGAAGGCCTCGCCCAGCTCTTCGTCATAGCTGCACTCGACGGCGGCACTGCGGTAGATGACGCGATAGTTCTCCCTTTTGGCGGCAGCGAGCTCGTCGAACGCCTGCTCGCTCATCTCGATGTGGTCCTTGCCGTAGCTGTGCTCGACGATGTCGATCGTCAGGTGCTGCAGCACCCACGAGTTGTACAGGCCGGCGGGTCCGGTGTCGAAGTGGGCGTCGCGACTGATGAGGCCCGCCGTCTCGGCGTCCTGGCGATCCTTCCCAACATAGGCGATGATGTCGGACACGCGCACGACGCAGCCTTCGAGCGTCATGGGGGCAAGACGAGAAATGGCCTCGTCACCACGCGTCCTACAGTCCTCTACAACGGCGTCGAACTCATCGAAACTCGAGAGGTTCGACGTGCGAAACACGCGCTGCTCGTACTCGCCGTTGTGGCAGAGCACGCCGTCAAGCGTCTGCAGCCCGAGGTTGCGGCGGTACAGACCGTCGAGCACGCGCACGCTGTGCACGTTGTGGCGGAACCACCGCCCCGTATGCTCGTGGTACACCGTGTTGAGCAGGCGCTCCCCCGCATGACCGAACGGCGTGTGGCCGATGTCGTGGCCCAGGGCGATCGCCTCGATGAGGTCAAGGTTCAGGCCAAGTGCCGCCCCGATGTCGCGCGCGACTCGGGCCACGAGCTGCACGTGCAAC
The DNA here is from genome assembly GCA_018368455.1 of Coriobacteriia bacterium. Lineage (NCBI taxonomy): Bacteria > Bacillati > Actinomycetota > Coriobacteriia > Coriobacteriia bacterium. The sequence goes on along the minus strand of JAGZEG010000003.1, from coordinate 194,956 downwards.
CCGCGCCGCGAGAGGTCGTCATTCTGGCGAAAGGAAAAGACCTGCGTCTTGCCGGCGTAGCGGTTGTACGCCGGCAAGTGCATGATCTTCTCGACGTCGCGCACGAACGCAGTGCGCCACAGCGTCGCATGGTCGCGCGCGGTGTCGAGGCGCCGTACGACCGCGGCGTCTTCGCAGCGGTACGGGTTGACCCAGTGCTCGGCACGGTCGCGCAGGATGCGGCGCTGGAGCTCGGGAGAAATATCGTCAGGTGCATCGTACATGGGCGACGCTCACCCCCTTGACGTGCGTGCGCGAAGCGCAATGGGCCGCCCGCCCCCACTAAGCCTGTCGAACGCCCGCAGCCACTTCCTCGCTCGTCAGCCTACGGACCTCGCGGTAGTACACGTGCTCGCCGGCGCACTTCTTGCAGTACAGCTTCCCGTCGCGCTCGATGCCGCGGCCGTCGTGAATGAGCTCGCCGCACGACGCGCACGGAATGCCGTGGCTCTTCCCGCCAGGGAGATCCGCCTCGGTGAGCTCAGGCAGCTCTACGACGTCGACGTTGAACAGCACGTCATCGGACAGGTCGGCAAAGAAGGCCACGGGGTCAGTGCCGCCCGGGCACTTGTTGCCCTGAGGCTGGGAGATGCGAATGGCCTGCTTCGTGGCCATGTCGTAGAACGTTGCGGACATGACGCCGTAGTCGTACCACTTGAGACGGCGTCGGCCAAGGTTGCAGTGGCACACCGTGATGACGGCGTCGGCCAGACAACGATCGCACTCGACGAACGCAATGAGGTCGCGATAGTGGGCGGGGTCCTCGATGCCGAAGTAGCGCAGCGCGAGGCGTGCCATGCGTACGCCGATGACCTGGCCGGCGCACAGGTGACCGTGGAAGGCGATGGCGCGTTCGAGATCCTGCTCAAACGTGGTGACAAGCTCAGTCATGATTCCCCTTTGCTTTCGAACGGTTGTTCGCTGTCTAGTATACCCGGTTACGCCTCATTCCACCAGGGCAGCTTTGCGATGTTCGAACGCACCTTGGCGCACGTCGCATGGAAGCTCTCAAGCTCTCGTTCGGAAAACGCGAGCTCAATGACCTCCTCGACACCGTCCGCCCCAATGACGCACGGCAGCGACGTGTAGATGCCGCTCTCGCCGTACTGCCCGGTCAGCATCGTGCCGGCAGCCAGAATGGCGTGCTCGTTGTGCAGAACGGCAGCGCAGATGCGTGCCGACGTGTTGGCAACGGCGTATTCCGTGCACCCCTTGCCTGCGTACGTGACGTAACCTGCGCGACGAGCCGTGTGCTCGAGGGCGTCTTTGTCAAAGGAGAAACGCTCGGGCTGCTCGCGCTCGAGCTCGGCGAGCGGCTTGCCGCCGAATGCGACGTGCGACCAGCAGGCAAACATCGTGTCGCCGTGCTCGCCGATCATATACGCCTGGATGGACTTGGGATCCCAGCCCGTCTCGCGCGCCAGTACCGTGCGGAAGCGTGCCGAGTCGAGCGCCGTGCCCGAACCTATGACGCGCCGCGGATCGCAGTCTGTAAGCTTCTGGATCTCCGTAGCCACGACGTCGCACGGGTTTGCAATCGTGACCCACACGCCGCCGAAGCCCGCCTTCGCCACACGACCGGCAAAGCTGCGGCAGGCGTCGGTCGTGAACTCAAGCTCGCCATCCCGGTTGCCCGCAGAAAGAGCAACGTTGCCGGCTGCATTGACAATGATGTCGCAGGAAGCGAGATCCTCGTAAGAATCGTGCACGTTGATGACCGCCGTGTTGTGTGGCACAAACGAGAGCGAGTCCATGAGGTCCTGCGTCTCGGAGACGACCTTCTGGTCCTTGACGTCACACAGATAGAGCTCGTCGGCGATGCCCTGAAGCAGCAGGCTATTTGCGACATGAGCCCCGACGTGGCCCATGCCCACGATTCCGATCCTGTGAGGCTGTGCCATGACGGCATCGCTCCCTTTCTGCGGTCACGCCCCAAGCGCGGCCGATGCCAGATGCGAGGACGCCCGCCGCCCCTGAAAGGCGACGGGCGTCTCCATGACTACCCTATCGTATCAATCCCGCGACGCACTGTTACCCGCATCTTCCCCGTCGGGGGCAACGTCACCCGCATCTCCACGCGGAAGGCGCCCAGAACGGCGCAGGGCATCGCGCAGGATCCACTCCACCTGAGCGTTGACGCTGCGAAAGTCGTCGGTCGCCCAGCGCTGGACCGCTTCCCATACCTGGGGGTCGATGCGCAGGGGATATTGCTTGCGGGCCATAGGTCACAACCGTCCTACTGGTAGAGCGATCCGGCATTCACGACGGGCTGAGCCTCAGAGTCGCTGCAGAGCACGACGAGCAGGTTCGACACCATCTGGGCCTTGCGCTCCTCATCCATGTCGACGACCTGCTTCTCGCTGAGCTCGGACAGGGCCATCTCCACCATGTCGACGGCGCCGCGCACTATTTTGCCGCGCGCCGCGATGACGGCATCCGCCTGCTGGCGGCGCAGCATGGCCTGGGCGATCTCGGGGGCATAGGCCAGGTGCGTCAGTCGCGCATCGTCAACGGCGACGCCCGCCACAGCCAGGCGCTCGCTCAGCTCGCCTTTAAGCACGTCGCTGACCTCAGCGATGTTGCTGCGCAGCGTAATCTCATGCGAGTCGGCATCATCAGCATCCATGTGGTCATACGCGTAGAGGCTTGCCACATGACGCAAGGCAGTCTCGCTCTGGGCCGCGACAAAGCCCGCGTAGTCGTCGACATCAAACACCGCACGGGCCGTGTCATCGACATGCCACACGGTGACGTTGGCGATCTCGATGGGGTTGCCGAGCCTGTCGTTAACCTTGAGGTGTTCACCGTTGAGCGTGCGAGCACGCAGAGACACCTTCGTCTTCTTGTAGAACGGATTGACCCAGCGCAGGCCTGTATCCGTCGACGTGCCCTTATACGCCCCGAACAGCGTCAAGACGCGTGCCGTGTTGGGCTGCACCATCATAAAGCCGCCCATGAGCAGAACCGCCAGCACGAACGACACGAGGCCACCACCCAGGAGAACGCCGCCAAGAGGACCAGAGGCGCCCACGTCAAGCAGGGAGCCGCCAGCACAAACGCCCACAATGGCGAGGCAGGCAAGAACGACGAACACGACGAGCATCAGCCAGCCTGAAGCGGCGTGCGTGCGATGTTCTGTCGTAGGGGCAACCTGCGGGGAGGGCACAGTGCTGGAATGGTCAACGGGGTGGACGGAAGCCGGACTGCTCATGGGTTCCCCTTTCCTCTCTGCGCCTAGGCATGTCAACCGTAGGCGTCTTTATGATAGCATTATGATATCATGTTGGTATCCCATCTCACAAGTAGCCAGAGCGTCAGCAATCTGTAAGGAAAAGACGACATACAAAAACGGGCCTCGACCGGCATTTCGATCGAGGCCCGCCCCTATCGAGCAGGAGGGTATGCCTTCCGCCCGCCTACCGCGTCACAAACAACACGCTTCCGTCGGGATAGGGGCCGCCCGCATACGATTCGGACTGGATGACATCGTAGTCAACGAGAAGACCGGCGTCTCCGTAGGCGATGAGCAGGCAATTCACAACGTTTCCTGCCGCACTCGACGTGGCATCCTGGCCATTGAGCACGCCCGACTCAGCCGTCATCTGGATGTGGTACACGCCGACGCCCAGTGTCCTCGGTGTAACGCCCAGATCGAGCAAGGCTCCGACAAGATCGGAGATCTCGGGGTCATCAAGGCGCAGCAGCTGCCCATACAGCTCGTTGGGGATCCCGTCGCTGACGTCTTCGAGCACATACGTCCCCTGGGCGTAGGAGGCGCCGCTGGCATCGTAGTGCCACGTGAACGAACCCTTGTCCCATCCGTCATCAGGGGACAGCATGACAGACTGGCCATCGCTCGACACCCAAAGGCCGTCGGGCGAAGAAAGCGTCGATCCGGCGATACCACCATTGGAGTACGCCGCATGCGCCCCGCGCGATATGCCAAGCGCACCGCACGAGGTAAGCGCACCCATCGCGACGGACAGTACAAGCGAGCCAAGCAAGCACAACACAATGACGCCGACGGGATGGCTCCGCTTCTGAGGCGCGGTCGGGGCCTGGGAAGTCGGGACAGAAGGCTCCTCGTGGGGTGTCTCGGAGAAGCCAGCGACAACAGGATTGGGAGTCGTCTGGGTGGAAGAGGTGTTCTCGCTCGCGGCAGAGGGACCTCCCTCGCCTGCGACGACCCCAGGAAGCGAGGCGACGCCGTCCGCCACAGGGGCAGGGGACACCGCCTCGGGAGTCGCGCTCCCGCCGATCATCGGCTCCTGCGCAACCGCAGCGGAGTCGGATGCGGGCTGAGCGGCAGAAGGCGCCGCAGGACGCACGGGAGCATCCGAACGCGCGGACTCCGCTCGAGGCTCAGGCAGTGGATCGGTCATAGCGCCCCAGCGAGGAACGTCAAACTGGGCGGCCCAGTTGCCCAGCGCACGCCAGCAGACAGCCGTGATGACGAGATAGGGGATGTTCAGGAGGAAAGAGAGCACGAGCCAGAGCGGCGCCGTCACGACAAGCATCCCAGCGATACCCACAAGCCAGGAAATGAAGCCCTCGAGGCCCGCCGACGCGACATAGGCAAGATCAGACAGAATGGGCACGGCAGCGCCCGCCGTAAAGCCCAACACCATAATCGAGTACACAGCTCCCACGAATATGGAAATCAGCACGTTCAGGCCAACGGTGCCGAAGAACAGCTTGAGCAGGCCACCGAAATCACGGCCTGCCATCTGCAGGGACTTGCCCCACTGCCACGCCGCGCCAAAGCGGTTGTACACCGCAAGGCGCACGAGGCCGACGTAGCAGCAGATCGTCAGCAGGATCGTCCCGCAGAGCCCCACTGCAACAAGCACGCCGAGCACGATATCGTCAACGATTCCGCCCTGCATGTGCCCAAAGAACATCCACACGGCTCCCAGGATGCAGATAAACGCGGCCTCGATGAGCCCGTAGAGCAGAGTCGTGACCCACGCCTTGGCACCGCGCGGCCAGAAGGCGCGATCGCCACCCGAAAGCACGTGCGCAGGAGCGGGCGTCTCCATGCCCCAGGCTGCCTCTCGCACCCAGCCAAGGAAGTATCCCAGTGCAACGATCTGCCCAAGGATGGGCACAAACTGGAGCAGCGCGATGAGACAGAGCTTCCCGAACACGTTACGCGTCGACGCCAGTGACGCCCACGCCCTCCCGAAGAACCTGCGGTCTGCAACTGGCATATGCTCCTCCGCATTCTCGAATCGATACCCCCTGCGCCCAGAAGGCATCCTGCGTTATCGACAGTAATCATCTTGCTTGTGCCCAAAACGTCGGGCGCTCCATACAACAAAGCACGTATCCCCAGCCTGAACCCGGTTCGACGTCGTGTTGCATAGAACGCACGAAATGCCAAACATCCTTTCAGAAAAAAACGGCGCCCGCCTTCATCTCAAAGGCGGGCGCCGCGGTACTTTTACTTGCTTTTTGGCAGGCCTCACACTGGAGCCTGGCCACCTGGAAACAAGCTACCCCTCCTGTGGCGAGAGCGAGGCGGCCTCATCCTCAACGAAGAGACGCAGCATCTGCGCGACGCCGCGATAAAACGGCGTCGCGGCGTGATCCTCGAGCTCGTCGCAGAAGCCTGGAACCCAGGGCACGAGGTGGTCGGACACGAACGTGGCTTGTGCCTGCATTAGCTCTTGGGCCTCGGCAGGAAGAGGCGCACCCTCGACCGCGCCTTGACCCTCAACATCACCCTGAACTTGATCATCATCGTTAGCATGAGCCTCGATCGTTGCGGCAAAACGCTCACAAAGCGCCGCCATAAACGAGAGCTCGAGGCTGATGTGGTCCTCGGGAACGCGCAAGTCCTGAGACGCGCCAAAGCCCTGCTGGCGATAGTCGGCCACGACCTTGTCGCGCGCCTCCTGCATCATGAGGCGCTTCTCGCTCGTGTGCACGGACTCATACGGCGACACGGGGTCGACCGACATGCCGAGCAGCGACGAGGCGTGGTCCGCAGCAAGCTCCTTGCGCTGCCGCTCGCGGCCGTCGGCGTCCAGCTCTGCCAGGCCGCAGGCAAATGCATCGAGCTCCGTGCCCGTCTCGAGCTCCATGGAGCTCAGCGAGTCCAGAAAGCTCAGTGGGATCTCCTCGTCGGCCAGTGCACGCGCCAGAAACGAGTAGGTCATCGAGCGCTCGCGCGCCTCGTCGGCAAGTTGCCGAAGCTCGGTATCCACAGGTCGTCTCCCCTCGTAAGAAGGGAGGCCGAGCGCGTGCCCGGCCTCCCCTGTCGCACGATCAATCAGGCGGGCTCATTGTAGCGCCCCGAGGGGCACGCCCGCACCCGCCTTTCTAGGCGATAAACACGCAGGGACCCGTCTCGCCCTCCATGCGCGCTCCGCCCTTCTCGGCGGCCAGCGCCTCCATCTCGTCGAGCGGACCGAAGTGCAGCGCCTGCGTCGGGCACGTGGCGGCGCAGTGCGTCAGGCCCTCCTCGGTGCGGCCACACGTTGTGCAGCCGTCGCACTTGTTCATCTTGCCGTCCTCGACGTCGTACTCGGGGACGCCCCACGGGCACACGCTGGCGCACGTCTGGCAACCGATGCACTTCTCGCGGTCGAAGACGACGATGCCGTCCTCCTCGCGCTTCGTGATGGCGCCCGCCGGGCAGGACTCGACGCAGGCGGGGTTCTCGCAGTGGTTGCACGCGTGTGACGTAAAGATACGGTTCACGTCAGGGAACGTGCCCTCGATCGTCTCGTCGACCTTGCGACGGCTCACGCCGCCCGCCTTGATGCCGTTCCACTGCTTGCATGCAATGACGCAGGCCCAGCACTTGATGCAGCGGCTCGTGTCAACAAAGAAGCCGTACTGGTTACTCATTGTCGCCCTCCTAGAGCTCGCCGGTGCCCGCAGGGATCTCGGCAGGATCAAGCTTGCTGATCTTCACGAGAGTCTGCTTGGACATGGCGGAGTTAAACGGGTCAAAGTTGGCCATGTTGTCGTCGTAGAGGACGTTGACCTCGGAGCCTCCGTCTTCGCAGCCATAGCCGGGCAGGCCGAGCTCGGGGCAGTCCTGCCACCAACCGCGGCGGCTCATGAGCACGTCGGGGGCGATGGCCTCAAAGTAGCGAGCAACCATCTTGACCCAGCCGTGCGGGGACTCGATCTTCATCCAGTCGCCGTCCTCGATGCCATACTTCTGGGCGGTGGCGGGGTTGATCTTGACCCAGGGCTCGGGCTGCAGCTCGCGCAGATAGGGCACGTTGACATAGCAGCTGTGGTTGCACAGGCGATACGCGTGGACGTCCGAGAAGATCAGCGGGTACTCCTCGGCGAGCTCCGGCGTCTCCGTCAGCGACTCGGCCGGGCCGTTGTACACGGGCAGCGGAGAGATCGTCGACAGGCCGTCAGCGCTCGGCATGTTGCCGATCCAGTTGTTGTAGCACTGGACCTTGCCGTTGGGCAGCTCGGCGAACAGCTCGGCGTAGCGCTTGTACTCGGGCTCGGTCGGCTGGGCGCCGTCCGTGCGCTCGACAAACATCTGGCCCTTCTCGCGCAGCTCGTCCAGGTCGATGCCGGACGGCTCAAGCTGCTCGCGCAGACACTCGTCGAAGTCGCCGTGCCAGAAGTCGTCGCCGTAGCCCATGCGATCGGCCAGCTGGCAGTAGTAGTCCCAGTCGGAGCGGCTCTCGGCCAGCGGCTCGGCGATCTTCTGGTTGATGCCGATCCACGTACCGGCAACGGAGTTCTTCGTGGCGAACTGCTGATCCGTCTCGTAGTTCGTGCATGCAGGCAGAACGATGTCAGCGTAGTCGCACGAGCTGTTCCACTCCGTGTCCATGACAACGTAGAAGTCGAGCTTCTTGAGGGCCTCGATGACGGTCTTCGGCTGGCGCGTGGCCGTCAGCGGGTTGGACGACTGGCCGAAGATGCAGCGCAGCGGATAGGGATCCTCGGTAAGGATGCTCTGGATGCCCTTGTTGTAGGCCGTCGTGGGGCCGGACTCCTGCGTCACCATGTTCTGGAACCAGCGCGGGGTCTCGGGGGCCACGAGGTCAGCGACGCCGGCCATCCAGCCGTTTGCCTCGTCCTCATCGGAGGCGGGCAGGCGGTCGGACAGGATGTCGATGCCACCGGTCGGGATGAGCGACGGGGGCATGATCATAGCGGCACCCGAGCCACCGGGAACGTCGATGTTGCCGGTGATAGCCTCGATGAGGTCGATGCAGGCCTGGGCCCAGTGACCGTCGTTCTGCTGGTCACCGATGCCGTTGCCGCAGTTGATGCCCATGGGCTTGATCGTGCCCATCATCTCAGCGATCTGCTCGATCTGCTCCGTCGGGACGCCCGTGATGGCGCTTGCCCACTCAGGCGTGTTCTCGGCGAGGTGCTCGGCGAGCTCGTCAAAGCCGTCGCACCAGTTGTCGACGAAGTCGTGGTCGTACAGGTCGTTCGTGATGATGTAGTTCAGGCACGCCATGGCGAGGGCGCAGTCGGTACCGGGGCGCACGGGCACCCAGATGTCGGCGTGCGTGGCAAGGCCGTCGCGCATCGGGCGGATGTCGATGACCTGCAGGCCGTTCTCGATGGCGTTGAGGCGCTTGTTGGGGTCGCCCTGGTTGATACCGGAGTTCTCGGAGTTGTAGCCCCAGTTCACGAGGAGCTTCGTCTTGTTGAGCTGGCCGGGCATCGTCTTGTTGCACGCAGCGTGCTGCTTGCCGCCGAGCGTGACGAGGTTCGAGAACATGCGCTGCGAGTTGCAGATGGCGGAGTGCATGTAGTTCGGGCTGCCGTGGACGTTCAGGAAGCGGCGGCCAAGCGTGCCGAGAACGGCGTAGAACTGCGGCGACAGGACGCCGTACGACTTGGCGCCGTACTGCTCCTTCTGCTCGAGCAGCTTGGCCGCGATCTCGTCGAGCGCCTCGTCCCACGTGATGCGCTCGAACTTGCCCTCGCCCTTCTCGCCGACGCGACGCATCGGGTACTCGAGGCGCGTGGGCGAGTAGAGCACGCCCATGGCGGCGTTGCCCTTGCCGCACAGCGTGCGGCTGCCGACACCGTAGTTGTTCCCGGCCTCGGGGTTGCCCTCGACGCTCGTCCAGCGGCCGTCCTTGATGTGGCACAGCGTGGAGCAGTGCGTACGGGCAGGACCGCACATCTGGCAGAACATGTGACGGATCTCTTCGACCTCGCCGCCGTCCTTCGCGCCGGACGCCTTATCGTCAGCCAGTGCGACGAGCCCCTGCGAGCCGAGCATTCCCCCGGCGGCGGCAACGGCACCGAGCGTGGCGCCGGCCTTAAGGAAGCTGCGCCTACTGACCATCGTGGGCTTGCGTTCCATGTCTCTCCTCCCTCTCTCCTTCTCCCTGCGGGTTCGAAGCTCGGCACGCTTGCCTGGGCACGTCTGGTGCCGCATGAGATACCGGCTCGAACTCCATGACGTCTACATAAACAGATTCATCGGCAACCTTGTGCGGGAATGCTGTCGAACGTTGTCTATGAGGGCATCGGACATTTCATATGACAGCGTTGCATGGCACGTCTGAACTGGGCATTCAATGAGATGAGACTTCCCGTGGGCAAAAATGTCTCTCCTGAGGCGTTGCCCCGATTTCTTTGCTGAGGCACACTGTTCGGCGACATGGGGAGGATGCATGACCGGAAAAAACGAGCCGAGAGGCCAAAATTCTGCCGAATCGTCCGACGTTGCGCCCGGAGCGCGACAGACGTTTGCCACGATCGCCGGGTTCGGGTGCCTACTTGCATGGACCTGCTCGCCTCGACGGTAGGGCGGCGGGGGCCCCGCGCGATCACGACCGTGAGCCACGTCGTTGCGTTCGCCATGGCGTTCCTCATTCTGCTCGCACCGATCGTCAAGGGAATGGGTCTGCTGGCCGACCTTGCCACCATGGTGTGCTATGCCCTGTTCTACCTGCTGCTGTGGACGCTGCTGGCCCAGACCGTCATCGCATACCGTCTTCCCGTCACCGTTGGGTTTGGGCTCGGCCTGGGCCTGGCGTTCGCCGGGTGTCTCGCCGGAACGTTCGTCGGGAGCCTCCTGACGTCGTTCGTCGACATCGGGTGGCGCTCATCTTGCCTGCTCGCGCTCGGCTGCGCCTGTATCGTGCACGCCTCGCTGATGTTTGTCGTGGACGACCGCACGATCGTGGCCCTGCTCGACGCCGACGACGAGCGCCCGTCCTCGCCGCGGCGCTTCATGCTGCGCTGCGAGCAGCTCGCCGACGCGCACGGCCTCACGCCACGCGAGACCGAGGTCATGGTGCTCATCGCTAAGGGCCGCTCCGCCCAGAAGATCCAGGAGATGCTTGGGCTGTCAGCCGGCACCGTGAACACGTATCTCGTACGCATATATAAGAAGCTCGGCATCCATGCACGCCAGGAGCTCCTCGACCTGTTAGACGAAGACCACGGTACCCCGATGTACTAGAATGGCCGTAATACAAGCAGTGTGTGGGGTATCGGCAGCCTGAGAGGAGCATCGTGACAGAGACGGCCCACGATCGGGAAACGCGTGACATATCGCGCCTGGCCATGGCGCTGACGTCTATCGGACTCGGTGCCCTGATATCGTGGACGTATATCGTGTTTCTGAGCTGGGCCGTGCTCACGCCGGAGCACGGTGACGCAAACCTGCTCGACAAGGCTCACTCTGTTTCGTACATGGGCCTCGTCGTCGCGCTGCTCGTCCTCGCGATTCTCTCGCGTCCCGGCACTGCCCTCGCCTCGCGCATCGAGCGTTGCGTTGCGGGAACGCAGGGAGCGCGTCTCTCCCCCGCCGTCGCGCTCGCCAGCGTGTCCGCGCTGGTCATGTGCGCTGGAACGGTCGTCATCATCGCCGGTGAGCAGGGCCAGCTCGGCAGGGGCGTATATCACGTGGCTGCGCTCGCATCGGGGGCCGGTCTCGGCGCGCTGTTCGCGCAGGCTGCAACCAAGGTCTCGCGTCTCCCCCGCCGATCAATCCCCGTGTGCCTTGCGATCGCATTCGTCATCGCCGCGGCGCTCTACACGCTTGCCCTGCACCTTCCCAGCGGCCCCACGCACATCATCTCCCTCATCCTGCCGCTCGTCGGAGCATCGCTCCTCATTCTGCCCGTCGAGGGCGACGCTTCCGCGTCTGCTCAGGATGAGAGACTCGCCCTGAAGGGCATGGCCCCGCAAGACCTGCCGCGTGCCATCGTGTGCTTCTGCGTGCTAGGTTTCGCAGAGGGCGTCGCGCGCGGCTTCTTCCTGCAAGCTAATCCGCACGCAAACCCCGTGCTGCACCGCTGGGTGTTCCTCATGGCGACCGTCATCGCTTGCTTGCTGCTTTTGCTTGCGGCCTTCCACGGACGGGGGCTCGTCGGCATCACAAGCGCGGGGCGAGCCGGCATGCTCATGCTCGCGTTCATGTTCCTGCTTGCGCCCATCGTCGAGGAGCTCGGCCTCGTCGCCGACGTGCTGACGAACGCGAGCCACATCCTTCTGCTGCTCATCGAGTGGACGCTGCTCGCCCAATACGTCAACGCATACCGGCCGAGCGCCGCACGCGCCTTCGGCTTTGGCCTGGGCATTGCCTACCTGGGATGGGTGGCCGGCGACGTAACGGGCAACGCGCTCGCTCCACGCTTTGGCTCGTCCTACCACCTCGAGAGCCTCATCGCACTCGTCTGTGCCTGCCTCACGATGCTCGCCTTTTTCCTCATCGTGCACGACCGCAGCATCGCCGAGGTCGTAAGCGAGGACGACCACGCGGGCGCGCCACGACGCTTCATGGAGCGCTGCGAAGACGTCGCACGCGAGTACGGCCTCACGAAGAAGGAGACCGAGGTCATGGTGCTCATCGCTAAGGGCCGCTCGGCTCAACGCGTTCAGGAGATCATGGGCATCGCCGCCGGCACGGTGAACACGCACCTCGCGCACATCTATCGCAAACTCAACGTCCACACCCGTCAGGAGATGCTGGACAAGATCGAGCGATAGCGCCAGAGCGGTGGCGTAACGACGCGCGATGCTCTACCATGGCGATCGTTTGCGCAACATCAAAGCGAAGGAGTGGCTCCCATGCCCAACGTAGGCAGCTTCGACGAGGCCGTGCGCCGCAGCAACGAGGTCGCGGCTGATCTGACGGTTCATCCTGAGAAGTACGTCATGCTCACCGGCGACCGTCCGACGGGCCGCCTGCATCTTGGCCACTACTTCGGCACGCTCAAGAACCGCGTTGCCTTGCAGAACCAGGGCGTGCGCACGAACGTCCTCATCGCCGACTACCAGGTCATCACCGACCGTGACACGACGGAGCACATCTCCGACAACGTGTACAACATGGTCATGGACTACCTGGCCTGTGGTCTAGATCCCGCGAAGACGATGATCTACACGCACTCGGCCATCCCCGCGTGCAACCAGCTCATGCTCCCGTTCCTCTCGCTCGTCACCGAGGCAGAGCTGCAGCGTAACCCCACGGTCAAGGCAGAGATGGAGGCGTCCGGCCACGCGCTGACCGGCCTGCTCCTCACCTATCCTGTGCACCAGGCGTGCGACATCCTGTTCTGCAAGGGCAACGTCGTCCCCGTCGGCGCCGACCAGCTCCCGCACATCGAGCTGACGCGCACGATCGCCCGCCGCTTCAACGAGCGCTTCGGCAAGGTGTTCCCCGAGGTCAACGCACTCCTGTCCAGCGCGACGTTGCTACCGGGCCTCGACGGCCGCAAGATGAGCAAGTCGTACGGCAACGCCATCTCCATCTCCATGACAGCCGACGAGACGGCAAAGCGCATCAAGAAGTCGCCGACGGACTCCGAGCGCACGATCACGTTCGATCCCGAGAACCGCCCGGGCGTGTCCGCTCTCATCTCGACGGCCGCCATCTGCACCGGCCGTGACCCGCAGGACATCGCCGACGAGATCGGCGACGCAGGTGCCGGCGCACTCAAGAAGTACGTCACGGAGGCGGTCAACGACTACTTCGCCCCCATTCGCGAGCGTCGCCACGCCTACGAGAACGACCTGTCCTACGTCAAGGACGTCCTCGCCGAGGGCAACCGCAAGGCCAACGAGATCGCCGAGCAGACGCTTGCCGAGGTGCGCGCCGCCATGGGGATGCTGTACTAGCACGCCATCTTCGCCGGCGTGTTCGCAAGAGATACTGTTCGATGAATTAAACTTCCGAGGAGCGCCCTCAATGCGAGCGGCGGTCCCCGGAAGTTTTTCTTTTATACGATATCGAACGGGTGTACGATAGTTTGCAATGCGACGGCGATCCGCACGGCACGACACGAAGGAGCGATGCGCATGTTCAACAAGCGACTCTGGGCTATGGTGCGCGGCGCGCATCCCTGCGTCTTCGCCTGCGTAGGCTTTCAGTGGCTCTCCCTGCTGGCAAACATTGCGCTCACGATGTTCATTGGTGTGTTCCTGCAGCACATGCTCGAGGGCAGCGTCACGCAGCTCAGCCTCGTGCAGCTCTGCCTCGGGGCCGCGCTCGCCATCGCCACGCGAGCCGCGTGCACCGTCATGGCACAGCGCATGGGCCTGCGCAGCTCCGTCGAGGCCAAGCGCACCGTCCGCCAGCAGGTCTACGACAAGCTCGTCGCCACAGGCCCCTCCTACGTCGAGAGCGTCCGCACGAGCGAGGCAATGCAGGTGAGTGTCGAGGGGGTTGAGCAGCTCGAGGTCTACTTTGGGCAATATCTCCCCCAGCTGTTCTACGCGCTCGCCGCTCCACTCACGCTATTCTTCTGCCTCGCCCCCTTAAGCCTGCCATCTGCCGTGGCGCTCATCGTCTGCGTGCCGCTCATCCCTGCGTCCATCATGGTTGTGCAAGGCATCGCTAAGAAGGTCATGGGGCGCTATCTGGGCGCATACACAGACCTCGGTGCCATGTTCCTCGAAAACATCCAGGGCCTGACGACCCTCAAGATCTACGAGGCCGATGAAGCCCGGCATCGTCAGATGAACGACGAGGCCGAAAAGTTCCGCGTCGCGACGATGAATGTCCTGCGCATGCAGCTCAACTCCATCATCGTCATGGATGTGTTCGCGTATGGCGGTGCGGCCGTCGGCATCATCGTGACGCTCGCCCAATACGCATCCGGCTCGATAGGGCTCGCCGCCGCCTTTACGATCGTGCTGCTCAGCGCCGAGTTCTTCCTGCCCATGCGCACGCTTGGCTCATTCTTCCACACCGCCATGAACGGCCTGGCGGCTGCAGAGAAGATGTTCAAGATTCTGGACGCGCCCCTGCCGCCCCAGGGAACGCGCACGCTACCTCACGGCCGGCAGCTCAACGTGTGCTGCCGGGGCGTCAGCTACTCCTATGACGGCTCGCGTCAGGTGTTGCACGACGTCGACCTGGCCGCCGCGCCCGGAGAGCTCGTCGCCATCGTCGGCCCATCCGGCTCAGGCAAGTCCACGCTCGCCGGAATCATCTCGGCGCACATTGCCGGGCATGACGGATCTGTTCGCATCGAGGGCGTCGAGGTGCGAGATCTCTCCCACGCCGCGCTCGCCAACGCTGTCACGACCGTGAGCTTCGCGAGCTACTTGTTCAAGGGCACCGTGCGCTCCAACCTGCTGATGGGCAAGCCCGATGCCACGGACGACGAGCTCTGGAGTGCCCTGACGCGCTGCCGCCTCGCCGATTTCGTGCGCGCGTCCGGCGGCCTTGACATGGCCCTCAGCGAGCAAGCTTCCAACCTGTCAGGAGGGCAGCGGCAGCGCCTGGCACTAGCTCGCGCCCTGCTGCATGACACGCCCGTCTACATATTCGACGAGGCCACGTCCAACGTCGACGCGGAGAGCGAGGCGGCCATCTGGCGCGTCATCGAGGAGCTCGTGGCAGACGGCCGCACGGTCATCGCCATCGCCCACCGACTCGCCGTCGTGGCGGGCGCCGCTCGCATTTACGTACTCGACGGTGGCACGATCGCGCAGTGCGGAACGCACGAAGAGCTGCTTTCCACAGGGGGCGCGTACGCGCGCATGTGGAACCAGCAGGCCGAGCTCGAGTCGTTCGCGCGCGCAACCGAAGACGGCACCGCACAGGAGCGCGAGGCAGAGCGAGCCCGACGCAACGCGGAGCCCGCACGGGAGGCCTGCTCGGCGAGGCCCGGCCCCGCCTCACACGCCACGCGACACGACCCCGTGCTCGACGGCCCCGAGCAGGCCGGCGCCGATGTCCCGGGTACGTCGGCGCCCCGCCGCCGCAGCGCCCTCAAGGTCATGGGACGCCTCGTCGGCCTCGTGCGCCCGCTCGCGCCTTTCATGGCGCTTGCCGTCGTACTCGGCGTGCTCGGCCACGTTGCCGCCATCCTGCTCACGCTGATCGGCGGGCAGGGCATCGCCCTCGTCGCGGCAACGCCCCATAGTGCGCCCGGTCTCACGGCACTGCTCGTCGTCATAGCCGCGTGCGGCATCATGCGCGGTCCGCTGCACTACGGCGAGCAACTCTGCAACCACTACATCGCCTTCAAGCTGTTGGCGCTCGTGCGTGACAAGATGTTTGGCGCCCTTCGACGCCTCGCCCCCGCAAAGCTTGAGGGACGCGACAAGGGAAGCCTCATCTCGACACTCACGGCAGACATCGAGCTGCTGGAAGTCTTTTACGCGCACACCATCTCGCCTGTTCTCATCGCTGTCGTTGTAAGCCTCGCCATGACAGTCGTCATCTGGTGCCAAGACCCGCGCCTGGGGCAGATCGCACTTGCGGCGTACCTCGTCATCGGCGTCGCCGTGCCGTTCTTCGCCTCAAAGGCGACAGGCTCAGCGGGCCTCACCATGCGCAACCGTATCGGAGACATGAACACGTTCGTACTTGACGGGCTGCGCGGACTCACGGAGACGCTGCAATATGGGCAAACCTCTGAGCGTTCGGCAGAGCTCGCCGAGCGCACACGCAAGATGGGCGAGACAGAGGGGCGTCTCAAAGATCGCACAGCGGCATTCATGGCACTGACGATGGCGCTCATCATGGCGTTCGACATCGTGATGCTCGTTGCGTGCGCCGTGCTGTGTCAGAGCGGCGCCATCGACTTCTCGCAGGCCATCACTGCAACGGTGGCACTCATGAGCTCCTTTGGCCCTGTCGTGGCCGTCGCAAACCTCGGCAGCACGCTTGCGCAGACGATCGCCTCGGGCAACCGCGTGCTCGACATCCTCGACGAGCAACCCCAGGTGCTCGATATCACAACCGGCCAGGACGTCCACACATTCACGGAGGTCATCGCACGCAACGTGGACTTCTCGTACGGCGGTGAGCAGGTCCTCTCCGGCATAAACTTGCGCGTGGAGCCCGGTACGGTCACGTGCATATCCGGGCGCTCCGGCTCGGGCAAGTCGACGCTGCTCAAGCTGCTCATGCGCTTCTGGGATCCCACGAGCGGCTACATCGAGATGTCCGGCGTCAACCTGCGCCGCGTCAACACGTCGAGCCTGCGTGCTAACGAAAGCTATATGACGCAGGACACCCACCTGTTCGCCGGCACGATCGGCGAGAACATCCTGCTGGCACGGCCCGACGCCACGCAGGAGGAGCTCGAGCGCGCCTGCAAGAAGGCGGCGCTGCTCGAGTTCGTCTCAACGCTTCCGCAGGGCTTTGACACGCCCGTCGGCGAGCTTGGCTCCACGCTGTCCGGTGGCGAGCGCCAGCGCATCGGACTCGCCCGCGTGTTCCTGCGCGACGCCCCGCTCGTGCTGCTCGACGAGCCCACGAGCAACCTCGACAGCTTGAACGAGGCCGCTGTGCTGCGTGCTCTCGAGCAGGAGCGCGCCGGCAAGACAATCGTGCTCGTCAGCCACCGTCGTTCTACGGTTGCGTTTGCAGACGCGCACGTCAGCGTCGAACATGGGAGGCTGAGCTAATATGGACGCCTCCTGGGAGAAGGCAGCCAGTGCCACAACGGGGCTCCCTTACGACATCGTGTTCTCCGACATCGACGGCACGCTGTTGCGCCCGACGCACGCCCTGTCTGCGCGGACCGTCCGCGCCGTGCGCGCCCTACACGAGCGCGGCGTCGTATTCGCACTCGCCACGGGGCGCATGCCCTCCGGGCTCACGCAGGTGTGCGCAGAGCTCGGCATACCAGCCTATCGCATCTGCTACAGCGGCGCCTTTGTCACAGACGACGTCGGCACGCCCCTGGCAAGCGAGACGATCGACGTCCAGACAACGCGCGCTGTCCTCGACCTCATCGCACGGCTATGGCCGCAGCTCTCGCCATGCTACTTCGCGGGGCCTCACTGGTACGCAGAAGACCCGACGGCACCAGCCATCGAGCGAGAGGCCTCCATAGTGCGAGCGACGCCAGAGCAGGCTTCCTACGATGACCTGCTCGCACGCGGCATCGAACCGAACAAGCTGTTCTGCGGGTGTCGTCCCGACCCAGCACGCAGCGAGGAGGTACGGCGCACGCTTGCGGCGCGCTTTCCCCACCTCTCGATCATCCGCTCCACGAACGGAGCGCTCATCGAGATAGTCCGCTCCGACGTCAGCAAGGCAACGGGCGCTGCCGCTCTGCTCAAGCACCTCGATCTCGACATGGCGCGCTCCCTTGCCTTTGGCGACGACGAGAACGACGTCCCGCTGCTCCAGGTCGCAGGGCATGGCGTCGCGATGGGAAACGCCGCCCCTCGCGTGCGACGCTGCGCCGACGAGACCGCGCCCTCGAACGCCGAGGATGGGCTCGCATGCGTCATCGAGCGTCTCCTCGGCATCGGAGCACCGCCGCGCGGATAGAAAGCTGTCAGGAAACGCGGCGCATACCCACACCGTGGGACGTGCCGCATCGGCATTCACCATTGGAAGGAGTCACATGAGCGCACAAGATAGCAACCCGACGATCGCCGACATGCTCAGCCGGCGCAGCATCCGCAGCTTCCAGAGCCGCCAGATAGACGAGGACGCGCTACAGACCATTATTAAGGCAGGCCAGTACGCCGCCACGGGTATGGGCAAGCAGCCTACGCACCTCGTCGTCCTCCAGGATCCCGAGCAGATCGCCACCCTCTCGAAGATGAACGCCGCCGTGGCCGGCGTCGATTCGGACCCCTTCTATGGCGCACCCACCGTCATCGTCGTGCTCGCCGACGCCGCGGCATCTCGCACCTACGTCGAGGACGGCTCGCTCGTGCTGGGCAACCTCATGCTTGCGGCCCACGCGCTCGGCATAGGATCGTGCTGGATCCACCGAGCCCGACAGGAGTTCGACAGCCCCGAGGGCAAGGCCCTTCTCGCTGCGTGGGGCGTCGAGGGCGATTGGGTTGGCATAGGCCACTGCGTCCTCGGTTACGCCGCCGGCGACGCCCCTCAGCCCGCGCCCCGCAAGCCAGGCTTCGTCACGCGCGTCTAGATCTGCCTTCCGCACAAGCGGGGCCGGCCCCTCCCCAGGAAGGACCGGCCCCGCATCTATTGAGCAGCAGTTTTTTCGATTTACTCGGCAGAGACCTCCTGCTGCGAGGCAGGTTCGCCTTCAGGCTCCGCAGGGGTAGCATCGGCCTCGACGGGGCCACCCGCGATAAACTTCAGCGGGATCTGCTCAGCGGCGAGCGTCGAGGGGTTGAGGCGCACCTCGACCTCGACCTCGGCTTCCGCCAGCTCGACGCGCGTCGTGAACGCACGCTTGCTCGGCGATGTTACCTTGAGGTCGAACGAGCCCTTGGCCGAGCCGATCGTGCCCACGCCGTCCGCGCCGGTACTCGCAAACTGTGCCTTGCCCCCGTCGGCCGGTTTGAGCTCGATGCGGGCGCTGCGCAGCGGCTTGCCCGCCTTGTTGTCAATGACATGCACCTTGAAGTTGCACTCCGGACGTTCGCGCGCCACGAACGAGAACTTGTGCGTTCCGGGCTCGTGCGGGATCTCCATCCCGTCGGCGATAAAGCGCGCCTCCCAGCGATGCAGCCGGGCGTCCATGGGCGCCGTCATCGTGAGCTTGTCCCACCACAGCGTCGTGCGCGGCTCCTCGGGCTCGTGCAGCGTGCCACTCGCCTGCAGTACCCCGTCAGCATCGACAACCTCGACACGACAACCACCCAGGTTGCAGCCGTCGGAGCAGCTGACGCCCACGCACACCTCGAGCGGCTCGCCGATCCACACCGGGGCCGTGAGCCCCCACGTCGAAATCGCGACGTGGTGCGCCTCGACCGTAAGCACAAGCAGCAGGTCACGCGAGGAGTGCGGGTTCGGGAACGCAGGACCACCATCGTCAGGCAGCGGCAACGGAGCGGGCTCGTAGTGAATGCGATACTGGTAGTCGCCCGGCTTCTCGGGCATCGTCAGCAGCAGAGCGTCCGTGTAGGCCAGGGACCCATCCTGGCCGACGAACGTAGAGCTCGCAAGCTCGGTGCCCGACGCGTCCATGATACTGATGGCGTCGCCGACGAGCTCGCAGCCGCTTGAGCACTCGCCAAACAGCACGAGCGCCACCGTGTCGCCGACGAACAGCTGGTCAGGCAGGCCGTCGATGTCAAACGACACATCGTGTCCCTGCCCGCTCGCCGTGGCGGGGATGCGCTCTTCTTTTAGGCCCTTGACGTCGATGTCGCCGACCTGCGTCGCCTCTTCGGCCATGCCTGCCTCCTTCAGTCGCCAGACGACGTGTCGTCGCCCCGGCCTATCAGCTCATATCGTTGCCATTGCACGAGTGCCCACGCCCCGCCCGGTGGCGGAAAAGGCACGCGTCTGCATACCAGCCCTAGGGTACCCCACCACGCGCGTGCCCATGCAGGGCATCTGCCGCTCGGCGCCACGTTTTTTACCGCACGGCTCCCGAACACGCGGGCAAGCGTTACTGCGCAGATCCCCCAGGGGCAGGTGGCGCACCCTTCTCGTCGGAAGCGCCCGGCGCTTCGCCCGACTCGATGATGTGTGCGAGCTCGTCCTCGCCGAGCACGGGCACGCCAAGCTCCCGAGCCTTCGTCAGCTTCGAGCCCGCCGCCGTACCGGCGACCACGTAGCTCGTTTTCTTGCTCACCGAGCCCGACACCTTGGCACCAAGCTCCTTGAGTGCCGCGCCCGCCTCGTCACGCGACCAGCGCTCGAGCGTGCCCGTCAACACGAACGTCAGGCCCAAAAGAGTTTGCGGCCTCGTCGGCGCAACGTCCTCCTCGAGGCAAACGCCCACGGCACGCAGCCGCTCGATGACGGCAAGGTTCTCCGGCACGCGCAGGAAGTCCACGACGCTCTCGGCAATCTCCGGGCCGACACCGTCGACGAGGGCGATGTCCTCTGCCGAGGCAGCGGCGAGCGCCTGAATCGACCCAAAGCGCCGTACGAGCGTCTCGGCGACCGTCTTTCCCACGTGACGGATGCCCAGGCCGAACAGGACGCGGGAGAATGGCTTTTCCCGCGATGCCTGAATGTTGGCAACGACCTTCTCGGCGATCGTGCGGCCCACGGTCGCAGACTCGCCGGCTCGACGGCTCTCGACCGTGTCCTTGTACGTGCGACCCGTCGGCACACCGTTGCGCAGGATGGGATCGCCCGCTCGGTGCCCTATGACGTCCTTCTCGTAGACGCGCCCCGTCGGCAGGGATGCGACCTGCTCGACAGTAAGGCCGTAGAAGTCAGAGACGTCGCCCACCTCCCCGGCCTCGATAAGCGCGGCCACGAGCTTCTCGCCCACGAGCTCAATGTCCATGACGGGACGGCTCACCCAGTGCAGCAGACGCTCAGTCGCCTGGGCTGGGCAGTCAATGGACACGCAGCGATACGCGACCTCGTCGCCCTCGCGCACGACGGGACTGCCACAGCTCGGGCAAGTCTCCGGCATCTCGAAGGGAGCGGCGCCCTCGGGGCGCAGATCAAGCACGGGCCCCACGACCTCGGGAATGACGTCCCCCGCCTTGTGCACGACGATCGTGTCACCAACGCGCACATCCTTGCGGCGGATCTCGTCGATGTTGTGCAGCGTCGCACGCGCAATCGTTGAGCCCGCAACAACAACGGGGTCAAACTCGGCAACAGGCGTGAGGGCGCCTGTACGACCAACCTGGATGGCAATGTTGCGCAACACCGTGCGTTTCTCCTCGGGCGGGAACTTGAACGCCGTGAAGAAGCGCGGGGCTCGGGCCGTGAAGCCGAGCAGATGCTGCTGGGCAAACGAGTTCACCTTGACGACGACGCCGTCGATGTCGTAGTCAAGGCCCTCGCGCTTACCGAGTGCCTCTGCGCAGAACGCGTGCACCTCGGCCGCGGTGGCACAGCGCGTGACGTTGGGGTTGACGTGAAAGCCCGCCGTGCGCAGCCAAGCAAGAAAGTCCTGCTGGTTGTCGACGTCGAGCGAGTCCATGTCTGCCAGGGCGTACATAAAGGTCGCGAGATCGCGCCCGGCCGTGACCTTGGGGTCCTTCTGGCGCAGCGACCCCGCAGCCGCGTTGCGCGGGTTAGCAAATGGCGCGCGGCCTGCCTCGTCCGCCTGCTCGTTCAGGCGCAGGAACGACGCTTTGGGCATGTAAACCTCGCCGCGAACCTCGATGACGCCCTCGGGATGCAGTACGTGGCCGAGCGCCTCGGGCTGCAGGTGCATGGGCACGTCGCGAATCGTGCGCACGTTGAGCGTCACGTCCTCGCCCGTGACGCCGTTGCCGCGCGTCGCTGCCCGCACGAGCGTGCCGTCGCGATAGGTCAGCGCGATGCCCAAGCCGTCGATCTTGAGCTCGCACAGGTACTCCGTCGGGCCGCCGAGCTCGCGCTCCGTACGTTCAAGCCAGGCATCGAGCTCTTCGAGGTTCATGACGTCATCGATTGAGTACATGCGAGCGGCATGTGGGACCTCGGCGAATTGGCTCGCCACGTAGCCGCCGACGCGCTGCGTGTAGCTGTCGGGCGTCACGAGCTCGGGGTGGGCAGCCTCGATGGCGCGCAGCTCGCGCACGAGAGCGTCGAAGGCGGCGTCCGTGATCTCCGGGTCGTCGAGCGCATAGTAGCGATAGGCGTGGTAGTCGAGCAGCCGGTTGAGCTCAGCCGAACGCTCCCGCGGGCTCAACTCGCCCCGGGAGGCAGCAGACGGCTCACCGGTCGCGTCAAAGAGCGCTGGCGTGTCATTGGCAGACGTATCGGACACATGGGCAGTCATGGGGAACGCTCCTCGCCAGGCTAGACATCAGATCCGCACGTCATCATAGCCAACGGCGAGCCCTGCGCCGTGCACAAACAATGGGAAGGCAGGCGTCTCCAGAGGTGGAGCTCCGGCATTTGCCTCTCCGCCCGCACGCTAGCCCGCACGTGATGGGACGGAAAATGGCCAGGAATCCCCGGCATGCATGCCTCTTCTGGCCCCAGAGGTACATCCGAAAGCAAGGCGCCCGGAGAAGACGCAGGTGAGAAGGCTGTGGTGCGGGAGTGGCCTGGAGGCACCCATGCACCACGGCGACTCCTGACCAGCCTTGCGGCGCACGCACGCAGGACGCCATCGAACGGAAAATACCCCCGTGCGGTTGCGCAACGAAAAGCCGCCCCACCCGCAAGGATCTGCGGGCGGGGCGGCGTCCCGTGCCAGAAAGCGTTGTGCGGCGCGGGCCTACGCGCGAGCAGCGGCGCTACGACCGGCGATGCGGCCGAACGTCAGACAGTCGGCGATGGAGCTGCCCGAGCCGATGTACTCGCCGTAGATGCCGTTGCTGGAGCGGCCAGCGGCGTACAGGCCGGGGATAGGCTCGTTGTCGTAGTTGACGACCTCGGCGTTCGTGTTGATCTTCAGGCCGCCGAGCGTGAACATCGACGTCATGACGGGCGTCGTGTACATGGCATAGAACGGGCCCGTCTCGATGGCCTTCAGGTACTCGAGGCTCTTGTGGAAGTCCGTGTCCTCGCCCTTGGCGCACATCTCGTTGTAGCGCTCGATGCTCTCGACGACGTGGTCGACGGGCAGGCCAATGGCCTCGGCGAGCTCCTCGATGGAATCAGCCTGCGCATAGGGCTTCAGGTAGGCGCCGTACTGCGTCGTGAGAATGTTGTCGAGCTTAGGCTGGTCGAGGATGACGAAGCACGCGTCGGGCGTGCGCTCCATGACCTCGCGGCCGATCCACGAGCCGTACCAGTCCTCGGCCAGGAAGCGGAAGCCGTGGTAGTCGAGCATAGCACCGGCAGCAAGGTCGCCATAGAGGTACATGAACTCCAGCGCGGCGATACGGGACATGGACTTCGTAGCAGCGCCAACCTTCTGGCCCATGCGAATGCCGTCGCCCAGGTCATTCTCGTTGCCGGTCTTGCTGCCGCACAGCAGGTAGTCGGCGTTGTAGTCGGCGATCATGGCGTCGTTGTACGTGAATGCGCCAGCCGCGATGACGACGCCCTTGTTCGCCTTAACGGCAAGCGCCTTGCCGTCCGCGTCCGTGGCGCGCACGCCGATGACAGCGCCCGTCTCGTCCGTCACGAGGCTCTCGGCAGCGGTGTTGTAGTGCGGCGTCGTGAAGCCCTCGACAACGCTCTCCATCGGCTCAAAGATGCCAGCGGCACCGCCGTTGGGGGTGTGTCCACGCGGGGCAGCCTTGGCGACGGCCGTGTACTCGGGAGCGCGCTCGTTGCCGGTGTAGTGCAGGCTGATGCCCTCCGTCGCCTCGACGATGTGCGTCTCGACCTCGGCGTCGCCGTCGAACACCATGCCCTGGGCCTCGCACCAGTCGTACAGGTCGAGCGAGGAGTCGCAGAAAATCTTCTGGAGGTCGGGGTCAGAGCTCGGGCCGAGAGCCGCCTTCACATAGGCAGCCATGTCCTCGGGCGTGTCCTCGATGCCGAGCCTCTTCTGCAGGCCCGTGCCGCCGCCCATGTAGATGATGCCGCCAGAGCGGAACGTCGAGCCGCCACCACGACCGGCCTTCTCAATGACGCAGACCGAGGCACCCGCCGCGTTGGCCTCGATGGCGGCCGCGCAGCCGGCGGCGCCCATGCCGACGACGACGACGTCAACCTCTTCGTCCCACGCCGGCGCATCAGCGGCGGCAGAGGCCTTCTCGTTGGCCAGGGCCAGGGCCGAGCCACTGGCCAGGGCGGCCGTCGCGGCACCAGCGACGAACGTGCGGCGGGACATGCGTGCGTTGGTAGACATGTGATCCCCTTTCGAAATGCGGACGAGGTACTCCCCCACAAGCGCCCTGGCCGTAAGCCTGGCGCCGTGCTTCGTAATCTGATTGTGAGGGCAGGACGTGGCGCCACACATCGACCAAGTGCTCGGTCAAGCGACGTCAGCACCGGGATGACCCATCGGCCAAACGGGGTGAGCAAGATATCGGTCACGGATACTTGACACGTCTACCTGCCCCTCTTGCCTCGTTTCGATATGCTTTGCCGCCCCAACTTCCAAACGGATTGCTATAGTGGAATGCGGGCGCACCAAACGTGGCGCGCCTCATGCAGAAGGGCGGCTTTCCGATGGCACTCGCTTCGAATCAAGACCTCCCGCTTGGCGTCGTCATGGAGCGCGCCGTTAGGTGGGGAGTACCCGCCTCCCCTCTGTTCGCCGCGATGCTGACAGCGCTCTCGACGACGCCGGCATCGCTCTCGGAGGTCGACGCCGGCATCTCGTACATCGCCTGCATGTTCGGTGCGCTTCTCGGCTTCCTCCTCGTCTGCACGGCACGCACCTGGGCGCCCATGGCCCGGACGATCACCTGCTGGGGAGGCGCCGTCGTGCTGGAGGTCGCGTGGGTCGCACTGACGATCGCCGAGTTCAACGCGCTGCCCGTCGTGACGCGCTGCGGGATGGTGCTCGTCGGCCTCTCGACTGCCGTCCTGCTTTGCCTGTGGCTCAGCGTCGATCAGTGGAGCGACCCGCGTTGCGAGATCGGCAAACTCTCCGTCGCCCTGCTGTGCGCGTTTCTCATCAGCGCCCTGATCAGCACGGCACCTTATCTCGCCTACGCCAGCTTCGGCCTGCCGTTCCTCACGGCGATTCCCCTCGCCCTGCGCCTGAAAGAACGCCTCGTCGAACCATCCGAAGGAAGTGCCGCGCAGCAGGCGCTCTCCATGGTGCGGCCCCGCCTTGCCATCGTGCCGCTCGTACTCGCCTTTGGCGCCGGCATCGGCGTCCTCGGATTCGGCGGCACGATAGCGGACTACGGAGCGGCCCTGGCAGCGCTGGCGCTCCTCGTCCCGTTCGCGCTCGGCCCATCTGCGCATGTGGCCACAGGGCAGCTCGCGGCCCCGCTTGCCATCCTCGGCTTGACGATGGCCGTCTTGTTCGAGAGCGGTGCACCGTTCTCGTTCTTTCTCTCGGGATGCGCTGCCTGCCTCGCCTGGCTGTGGATGGACGTGCGCATCGAACCCGCCACGGGCGAGCTTTCCCCGGCTAGCCCTCGCACAACGGCTCTCGTGCTCGGCCTCGCAAACGTGTTTGCCCTGGCAGGTCTCCTGGCCGAGCACGTCGTCGCCGGCCTCGCGCGGGCGAACACGGCGACCGTTTCCGTCTTCCTGTGCGCCTTGCTCGTCCTCGTCGACCTGCTGTGGCGCCTCAGCGCCCTGCGCTCCCCCGCCAGCAGCGAGCCGGCCTCCCGCTACGGGCGCATCAGCCCAAGAACAGTCGGCACCGCAACGCCTCAGCTCGGCCCCATCGATGAGCACGTACTTGAGACCGCGTTTGGCCTCTCGCCGCGCGAGGCGCAGGTAGCAAGCCTGCTCTGCGAGAACAGGAGCGTAAACTACGTCTGCGCGAGTCTCGACCTGTCGCGCAGCACCGTAAAGACGCACGTACGCCACATCTATGAGAAGGCGGGCGTGCACAGCAAAGACGAGCTGCAGCTCCTCGTTTGCAGCGACCAATGCCGAAAGGACGCATAACGACACATGGACACCGTTGCATTCGCAGGGCTCACCTGGGGCCAGCTGCTCTCAAAGGCAATGTTTCTCCTCGTCGTCATCGCCGTCGCCTACGGCGTGCAACATGTCGTCGTGCGGCTCATCAGCCGACTTCTCTCGCGCACACAGGCACTGCCCCAGGCGTCCATTCTCACGAACATCGCGCGCGTCGTCATCTGGGTGCTCGCGCTCGTGACCGTGCTTAACCCTGTGTTCGGCATCCAGCCCACGACGCTCTTTGGCGCCCTGGGCATCTCATCCATCGTCATCTCGTTCGGCTTGAAGGACACAATCTCGAACATCATTGGCGGACTTGCCCTCATGATCAGCAAAGTCGTCCAGCCGGGCGACTACGTGACGATCTCG
The DNA here is from genome assembly GCA_018368455.1 of Coriobacteriia bacterium. NCBI lineage: Bacteria > Bacillati > Actinomycetota > Coriobacteriia > Coriobacteriia bacterium. Next base: position 168,792 of record JAGZEG010000003.1, on the reverse strand, counting down.
GGCATCACCGGCACCGTCAGCGACCTCACGTGGCGCCACACCATCGTCCAGAACCGCGCCGGGGACCACGTCGTCATACCGAACTCCGTGCTCAACACGACCGCCGTCGTACGCCAGGCCGCCTCAACAGAGTGCGCGTGCACGGTAGACTTCACGATGGAAGCCGGCCGCAACCCAAACGATGTGGCGACAGACATCATAGAGACAGCCCAAGGCGTCGTGGGCGACCGTCTGCGCGACGGCATGGAGAGCGCCGTGTTCTTTGGCAGCATCACGCCCTACGGCGTCAAAGGACAGCTCTGGGTGTACGTCAAGCCCGACATCCCCTTTGGCGGCGTGCGCAACGATATCGTTCGCGCGTTGGCGTGCAAGCCATATTTCTCGACGTTTGACGAGATGGCCGCCGCCGGGGAGCCAAGCACGTTTTAGAGAGGCATGACCGTCCGACCATATACCTCATTGACGACCTGCCCGAACGCGCCATACAGGGCGAAGCACGCACAGACGAGGCCCTCAACGCCCGTCACGAGCGTCAGCGTTGCGTTCGGAGCAAAGTTACCCGCGGCAAGCAAGAAGAACAAGATAGTCAGCGTACCGAAGACGAGCTGGTTCGTGCGCGTCTGCTTGAGCGTGCCGACGAACATGAACAGCGTGTAGACGCCCCAGAGGACGAAGAACCAGCCAAGATCGGGACCGGCAAGCGCAAAGCCGTCTCCTAGCGGGTTCACGAGGATGAAGCACAGCGCCCACCAAAACAGGCCGTACGACGTGAACGCCGTTGCGCCAAACGTGTTGTGATAACGAAACTCCATGAGGCCAGCGATGACCTGGGCAAGGCCTCCCACGAACAGGCCAAGGGCGATGATGGCGACCGACATGTGGAAGAGTCCTATGTTGTGCAGCTGCAGTAAGGCGGTCGCCATGCCGAAGCCCAGAAGACCGAGCGGGGCGGGGTTGGCGTGGGCATGCGTCGTCTCGGACATGGGGCATCACCTTTCTTTGTCATGAAATGGGAACTGCGCTTGCCCTGGAAACGGCCTGCATCCCCAAGCACAGCGCGTGACTTGTTTTTAATGGTAGAAATGCCGGCAAAGCGGCGCAATGACCCCATGGTAAGAAGGTGAGATTCGTGTCAACAAGAGCTCAGGTCCTGGCCAACTTATAGCTTGAACTGGCGTATTACAGACGTATGACATAATCAGCTATAAGGGCAGGTACAGTGGGCCTCGCACATCCGAAACGGCAACAAATCGATCTTGCGCCATGAGGCCAGTAAACAAAAAACCGGATGAACTCGTCATCCGGTTTTAGTAAGCAATGGTGGGCGATGCAGGATTTGAACCTGCGGCCCCATCCGTGTGAAGGATGTGCTCTACCCCTGAGCCAATCGCCCATTGCGTGACGTTACAAGCCTTGGTAATAATCGAGCCGGAAGTCTTGGTGACTTCCGGCTCGCTCAGGCTCTGGTGGAGATAAGGGGATTCGAACCCCTGACCTCTTGACTGCCAGTCAAGCGCTCTCCCAGCTGAGCTATACCCCCGTCACAAGGTGCAGGGGATACAATACGGCAGAGGTTTCGTTGAGTCAAGAACTCTCTGCCGAGAACCTTGTGTTTGCCCTTAGTCCATAACTCAACCACAAAGAAAGCTTCACCAATGACAGTGCCAGGCCATTGTGCTGGCCAAACTTTTCGAATGTGCACGGTTTTGCAAAACCGTGCCCGGAAAAAGGGCGCGATCTTCGAGTGTGCGGGGTTTGCGCGCCACAGTAGGCCCGCTTAGAACTAGCTTACTATGACTAGCAAGCCTCTGACCCGTGTCTTTCTCCCGACAGGGCAGTAAGCGACCGCTAGGCGACTGGCACAAACCTCGCATGTCCGCAATACGCGCCCATTTTCGAGGCCTCACGTTACAAAACCTAACACATCCGCAAAGTTCGCCCATAAGGAGACGACGTAACAGGGCCACGGCACACCCAAAGCGAGCAGACAGGACAGCACGCACAACAAAGAACCGAGGCTTGCCCCCATGCATCTCTCCAGAAGAGGCGCCAAACAAAAAAGGCGAGGAGCCCATGTGAGCTCCCCGCCTGTATACGCAATGGTGGGCGATGCAGGATTTGAACCTGCGGCCCCATCCGTGTGAAGGATGTGCTCTACCCCTGAGCCAATCGCCCATTGCCGCGCTTTGCACCTGAGAAACAAAACAGGCCGGAAGCTACATGCTCCCGGCCCGACGGAGTATCTGGTGGAGATAAGGGGATTCGAACCCCTGACCTCTTGACTGCCAGTCAAGCGCTCTCCCAGCTGAGCTATACCCCCGTCACAAGGTGCGTTGAGTATATTACCCAGAGACCCCTACCCCGTCAAGCCCCAAAATCAAAATCAGTCACATTTTTGTTGCACCCCAGAAAAGAGGCGCTCGAGGAGGCGTGCATCGAAACGCAGGACGTCTGCCACACCGTCATCCGCGCAATCCGCGGGCTCGCACGCCTCACCGCGCCCCAGCAGCTCCGCCTCGCTTCCGGGAACCATGCCCAGCCGTACCTCCCCCGACGCGATCGTCTCGACGCGCACGTCGAGCGGCACGCGCACAACCGCGTCTCCCACGTCGATGCCGCCCACGCACGCACCCGCCGGCAGCCGCAGCAGCCAGCCGTGCTCGGTGCTAGCCAGCACACTCGTCGCAGGAACGCAGAGCCACTGCACCTCAACGACCCCGCCGTCCTCACGCGGGTCCTGCGCAAGGCCGAGCTCGCGTCTGACCTCGAACAAGCGACGCTGCATGTCGCTGACGGCGCGTGAGAGCTCGTCATGCCCGTATGAGCGCCATGGCTCGTGCAGGTCGTTCAACAGCTCGGCCGTCGCCCGATCCATCGCCATGGCACGCTTGGGGCTCTCGATGCGGCCTTGGGCTTCGTAGGCGTCCCCACGGCGCATGACCATGACGAAGTTGTGGTGGCTGTCAAAGTCGGCCCGCATGTCACGGTATAGGGCCGCACGCCCCTCAGCGTCAAACGGGGGCCGCAGACACACCATGCCAATGAGCCCCGGCGAATCCGTCACAACAAAGTCGCACTGCCCAAGGCAGCGATTGACGCGCGCCTGCTGCTGGGCAAAGAACAGCCGCTGCGTCTGCAGGCCACCGTCCATGACGGCACGGGCTCGGGCGCGCTCCTCGGGCGTCGCAAGCGGGGCCTGCGTGTCCCAGACGACCTCCTTGGCGTACTCGGGCGCAAAGTCAGCCAGAAAGCCGAGCTTCTTGAGACGCGACGTGATGTCGAGCGCCGCCGTCGTCTTACCCGACCCCGGCCCGCCGAATATGCTGACAACGACGGTCGGGCGCATCGGAGCAGCCTCATCCCCCGGCCCGAGCACCCCTGCGTCTTTCGGCTCGCCAGGCACCGTCGAGGGTGACGGCTCTTCCGCCAAACGGCTGCAGGCGTCGTTCTCCATGCGTCGCACCATCCTTGTCGTCGCTCCATGCGACGGGGGCCCGACCCCATTGAGCCGAGCCCCCGCATGTGGTCACCCTATCCTAGCGGATGCGCGCACCCAACGGCGCGGCAAGCACTTACTTGATGTCGGAGAGCTTGAAATCGTCGATGCCCTTGAAGACGTCGAGCGCCTCCTGAACGTCGTAGTCGGCGAACGTGATGGCGGAGATGGCCTTCGTCAGGCGCACGGCCTCGTCCAGAGAGCGCTGGTGGATGTTGCGGCCCGTGGCGTTGCCGTCAGCGCCGCCGACATGGATCTGCTCGTAGAGCTGCGTCAGGAACGTCTCGGCGTCGACGGTCGAACCGCCCGCGCACACGAGACCCGTGCGGCCAGCAGCCACGGAGGCCTGCTTGAGCAGCTGGGCGGACGTCGCGTCAGCCGTGTCAGCCGGCGGGTTCACCTTCACGAAGTCGGCGCCCAGGCACAGGGCGACGCCAGCTGCGCCGGCGATGAGGTCGGCGGCCTTCTCGTCAGTGACAGCCTTGCCACGCGGGTAGATCCACAGCACGACGAGCAGGCCGTTGGCGTGGGCGTCGGCGATGAGCTGGCCGGCCTCCTGCACCATGGTGGACTCATACTCGCTGCCGAGGTAGATCGTGTAACCGAGGCCGACGATGTTCACGCCGGCGTCGCGCATGTCAAGGACGGAGCCCAGGTCGTTGAGCTGCGGCGAATACGGATCAGACTGCGCCGTCTTCACGAGGTTCGTCTTGGAGTTCATCTTGACGAGGTAGTTGATCTCGGGGTAGTCCTGCGCATAGCGGGCGATGAGGCCGCGCTGGCCGGCAAGCACGCCGATGACGCCTTCGTCACCGATCTTGAACAGGTGCTCGGGATCGGCGTCAGCCGGGTCGATGCCCGGGCCGAAGAAGTCCTTGTTCATATGTTCGAACTTCTGGTCGCACGCGAAGAGCATGAGACGGCCCGTCCCCTGCGTGGCAGCCATGTAGTTGTCGATGTATGTCTCACGGAACTCGGGCATGACGTCGAGCGGAACGCGCACGTCCTCACGAGTGATCTTGGGCATTCTTCTGCTTCTCCTTCGTCAAAAGACCGATGTCCGCGCACTGCCTGCAACAAGCGGGCCCAGCGGCACAGAAACGATGCCACAATACACAGTGCCGCGTCCGCACATCCATAGCAGCAGGTCAAGAGTCGGTCATTTCAAAGAATCGCTACCGCGAGCGGCGAACTGTCGGGCAATCCGCGCAAGAGCTACGCGCCCACGACGTCGGAGAGATCGGCAACCGTGCGCACGTCGCGCAGGCGAGCATAGTCGATGCCGCAGCCGAACTCCTGCTCGAGCTGCACGCAGATGGCCATCATGTCAAACGACGTGCACCCGAGGTCCGCCACGAGATCCGCCTCGCCCGCAGGCGGTCGCTCCAGGCCGCAGACCTGCGCCACGACGCGCGCCGTTCGCTCGCAGTCCCCCATCAGCGCTCCCCCTTCGGTGTCGCAGACCTCACCAACTTGCCCGTCGGCGTCGTCGCCAGCGGCTCGGACGCCAGCTCCACATGCTCGATATGATGCGCCCCGTCAGCGCAGACGCCCCGAACGGCCGCCGCCACATCGGTTGCGGCATCAGCAGCAAAGACGCGAGCGGCCAAGCACGTGCCTTGGGGGCCATGCCAGCCATACACGAGCGCCTGGCGCACGCCCTCGATGCGACACACGGCTCGCTCCCAAGGCTCGGGAACAACGCCCGTGCCGTCGGCAAGCACGATGAGACCATCGAGGCGGCCCTCGACCCAAAGAAAGCCGTCGTCGTCGATCCGCCCGACGTCGCCCGTATGCAGCCAGCCGTCACGCAGCGCCCGAGACGTGAGGTCGGGCCTGCCGAGATAGCCCGCCATGACGTTTGAGCCCCTCACGAGGATCTCCCCGTCTGAGGCGATGCGAACCTCGTTGCAGTCGAGCGGCAGGCCAGCGCTACCGTCCTTGCGCCACGCGTCCCGGTTGACGCTGACACAGGGAGCGCACTCGGACAAGCCGTAGCAGCCGTATGCCTCGATGTCATAGCCTCGCAGGCCCGCGCACGTCACCGCGTCGACGCCCGCCCCGCCCACGAGCATCTTGCGCAGGCGTCCGCCCGTGACTCCTTTGGGGTCCGAGGCGCGCTCGAGCATGCCGAGCAGGGCAGCCGCGAAGCGAGGCGGAACGTTGAGCTGCGTCGGGGCGAAACGTGACAGTTGGGCAAACGATGCCGCAGGGGTGTCAGGGATGCAGATCGTACCGCCGACGGCAAGCGGCGCGAGCGCGTCGCACACGAGGCCAAAGCCGTGCCAGGCCGGTATGACGCTCAGCGTGCGGCACGCCGGAGGAAACGCGTAGCGGCGCAGGCCACCAAGCAAGTCGGTCACGAGGGCCCGCTGCGACAGGACGACGAGCTTGGGCTCGGAGCCCGACGATCCAGAGCTTCGCAGCACGCAACACGGCGCGTCGAGGTCGGAAATCGGCAGCTCGTCGACACACGACGCCCCGCCGCCGGTCCCCGCCATGAGCTCGCGAATCGCTTGTTCATCGAGCACGGCACAGGCGCGCACGTCAGCCCGAGATGCGTCGCTCGCCGGCCCCAGTAGAGCGACGCACCCGGAGGCAACAGAGCCGAGAAAAGCCGTCGTGAGCAGCTCGGGGTCGTCCGCGCACACATGCACGAGCGGTCGGCCTGCCAGCAAGGGGTCGGCCGCCCCAGGACACGCGCGAAGCCTCTCGGAAAGAGTGCGGCTCACGGCATCGACGCCGTCAGCCCACGCCGCATACGTCGTTACGCCGCCCACGCGCTCAAACGCGGCGGCAGAGGCGTGGCACGCCCGCGCGCGGCGAACAATATCGAGCAGATCGACAAGCTCGGGCGCCGCATAGTCAGCGTACGGTCCTCCGAGCGCCCCTCCGCAGCCCCGCGATCGCTCCCCCACCGTCACCGCACGTCCCCGCTTTCCCGCTCACCAAGCTCGCTGAACGGCGCAAGCCGTGCATAGAAGCGCTCGCGCGTCATCGCGAGCACATGGCAGTCGTGGTAGCTGCCGTCGAGATAGCGATATCCCCGCAGGCAGCCCTCCTCCTCAAAGCCGGCCTGCAGATTCGAGGCGAGGCTGCGCTCGTTGTAGCCGTACACGAGCGCGTAGATCTTGCGCAGGGGGTAGGCGCGAAACAGCTCGTCCATGAAGGTCGTGCCGATGCGACCCGCCACTCCCTTGTCCTGCCAGGCGGGCGCCAGTGAGACGCACACCTTGCAGTGCAGGTCAAATGGGCGGTAGTCGTAGGAAAACGCGATGCCCACGAGCTCGCCCGTGCCCTGGGCCCGCACGATGCGAACGTCGTGGTAGGAGTTGCGCAGCATGTCGTCGAGCCAGTCGCCAAACTCCTCGCGGCTCGTGATCGGCACACGCTCGGAGAACAGCGGCTGGCCCGTGGGGTCGCTGAACAGGGCAAACAGATCGTCAAGGTCGCGCTGGGCCTCGAAGCCCAGTACGTCGAGGCCCAGCATCGCTCCTAGCCCTTACGCTTGCTCGATGAGGCCTTGTCGTGGCCCGACGAGTGCCCGAACGAGGCACCGGCCGACGAGGCCCGCTTCGAGCCGGCCTTGACGATGCGGCCCGTGTTGCGGTCCTTGCGCGAGCTGTGACCCTTGCCGTCCGACGCGGCCCCGCTCGAACCCTTGCGATCGCTTCCGTCGCTGCTCATGAATCCTGTCCTTTCTCACAAACCGTTTTATCCGATGGAGCGTACGAGCGCGCGCTACGCCTCGACGGGCTGCAAAAGCGAGAAGTCTATCGTCGCGTAGTCAGCCCGCCACAGCGCATAGACGTCGTCCGCCTCTGTCTCGCCATACTCGATGATGTGGACAAGGCGGTCACCCGTGTAGTCCCACATGCCGCCGATGTTGTAGAGAAGCGCGGGATCCCAGCCCAGGAACGTCAGCAGGCTCTTCGTAAAGCCGGCGTATCCACCGCCTCCGCAGACGAGAAAGAGAGGCCTGTCCTTGGGGAACAGGTCATCGAGGATCGTGCGCGACTCCTTGAAGTTCGGCGTCGCCGACTCAATGCTTCCGTCCTCGTTCCACACGACGGTGTACAGCACGTCGCCGTCATAGGCGCCCTCGACCGGCAGCGGCTGCATCGTGCCGACGTAGGGATACGGCACGATGCGGAATCCCTCGAGGCACGACGACAGGTCAGGGTTGCCGTTCATGGCCCACCAGTCCGCCGGGTCGAAGAGCATGCGGCAGTCGCGATAGGCGACGTCAGGGCGGTTGAGGTAGTCGTCGATGTTGTGCACCGTGATGGCGCGGTCAACGCCAAAGGGGCTCTCGGGATCCGGGTCCGAGGGCGGCAGCGGCGGCAGGTCGTTCTTCGCAGAGGACGCCTTTTCAGATGCCGTTGCCAGGCGTGGGGCAGCGGCTGCGCCCAGCACGCCCAGAGCCGCCCCCTTCAGCAGGCGCCGCCGATCCACCGCACCGCCCATCTCATAGGTCATAGCCACTCTCCCTTGCTCGTAGATAACGGCACGACGGAAAGCGTGCCGGCGAGTTCATCATAGCAAGGCGCAGCTCAAGGTTCTATAACCTACTACGTAGGCAGGAGGGTAAAGGCAGTACCGACTGTTGGGTCACGCTGAGGCGCCGAGACCCTTGATCTCATAAACCAGCAGGTAAATGCCTATAGAGATTCATATGACCCCCTCTTGAGCGGGCTTCATAGCACCTCGTTTGCGAGCGCCTGGCGCACGTAGGGATTCGTCGCGCGCTCGACGCCGATCGTGCTCGCGGGCCCGTGACCCGGAAGCACGCGCACGGCATCGGGCAGCTTGGCGAGACGCGCGAGCGAGCTCGCGATGGCACGCCCGCTGCCGCCCTCGAGGTCTGTGCGGCCGCACGACCCCGCAAACAGCGTATCGCCCGTGAACGCCAGGCCACAGGCGCGCTCGTAGTACGTGACGCCGCCTTTGGAGTGGCCAGGGCAGTCGATGACCGCAAAGCTCAGCTCCCCCGCGGTCACGACGTCACGTCCGTGCACGGTACGCTCCGGAGGAGTGGGCACCTCGACAGCGGCGTAGTGGGCGTGCGCGGTGCGAGCGCGGCCCGGCTCAAGCATGCGGGCGTCGGCGTCGCCGATGTACCAGGGTGCCCCCGTCGCAGCGAGCGCATCGTTCAGGGCGCCCACGTGGTCGGCGTGGAAGTGCGTGATCAGCACGGCGCGCACGGGACGGCCCGCGAGGGCACGCTCGATGGCGGGCCAGTCGTCGCCAGGGTCCACGAGCACGGCACCGCCCTGGCCGTCGTCGACGATGTAGCAGTTCTCCTGCAGCGAGCCGACAACGACAGTCCGGACGCAACCAGCTGGCTCACGCACGGAACTAGTGGGAGTGGTGCTTGCCACGGCCCTTCCCCTCCCCCGACTCGCCCGGCAGCGCGCGTCGCGCATCCAGCACACCGTCGACCTGCTGCAGCAGCGAGAGCATCGCGTTGAGGCGTCCGATGTCGCCGAGCTCGATGAGGAAGCGCATGTTGGAGATGCCACTGCGATCCGTGCGCGTGCCCGACGACAGGATGTTGCCCCCCTGGTCCGAGATGACGACCGTGATGTCCGTGAGCAGACGCGTGCGATCGACGGCTTCGATGACGATCTCGACTTGGAACAGCGAGGCGCGTCCCGAGTCCCAGCGCACGCCGATCATGCGCCCCTCGGACTTCTGGAGGCTCGAGACGTTCGGGCAGTCGGCGCGGTGTACGCTGACACCGCGCCCGCGCGTGATGAAGCCCACGATGTCGTCGCCCATCACGGGGTTGCAACAGCGTGCGAGGCGCACGGGCAGCTCGGTGTCCGAGCCTTCGACGACGATGCCGTTGTTCGTGCGCTTGGCCGCCTCTCGGCGCTGGGCCGTCGTGGGACGAGCGATGCGCGGCGGCGTCATCGTCATGAGCGAGCCGGCGGTCGTCAAGCTTGCGAGCGCGCGCTTCTCGGCCTCAGCCTGGCTGTTTGTCGCGCCCTCGAGCTGGGCGCTCACCTTGTTCGCCACGAGGCGCGGCGACGTCTTGCCGTTCGCCACGGAGACAAATAGGTCATCAGGCGAGGCAAATCCGAGGATGGGCGCCACCTTCGCCATGGCGCGTGTCGTGCGCGGCGTCGCGATGCCCAGGCCCTGCTTACGCAGCTCTCGTGCCACCTCGTCACGACCGGCCGCAGCGTCGTCGGCCTTCGTCATCTTGGCAAAGAAGCTGCGAATCTTCGAGCGAGCCGACGGCGTCTTGACGATGGAGAGCCAGTCGCGCGAGGGGCTCGCGTTGTTCTGCGTCAGGATCTCAACGCGGTCGCCCATCTGCAGCTCGTAGGAGAGCGGCACGACGGAGCCGTTCACCTTTGCGCCGACGCAGTGGTTGCCGACCTCCGTGTGCACGGAGTACGCGAAGTCCAGCGGCGTCGATCCGGCGCGCAGGATGACGACCTCGCCCTTGGGCGTGAAGACGAACACCTCGGTGTCGAACAGGTCAATCTTGAGCGCGTTCAAGAACTCCTGCGGGTCGGACATGTCGTCCTGCTGAGTCCACTCGAGCGTGCGTCCGAGCAAGGCGAGCTGGTCGTCGAGCTTTTGGGCGCTCGTCTGCTTGTTGCCCTCGGAGTTGCCCGCCTGCTTGTAGAGCCAGTGCGCCGCGATGCCGTACTCGGCCTGCTGGTGCATCTCCTCCGTTCGGATCTGGATCTCCAGAGGTCGGCCCGCCGGCCCGATGACCGTCGTGTGCAGCGACTGGTACATGTTGAACTTCGGCATGGAGATGTAGTCCTTGAAGCGCCCGGGCATGGGGTGCCACTGGGCGTGCACGGCGCCGACGGCCGCATAGCAGTCGCGCACGTTCGTCGTGATGACGCGCAGCGCGATGAGGTCGTAGATCTCCGAGAAGTCCTTGCCGCGGTTCTTCATCTTCTGATAGATGGAGTACAGGTGTTTCGGGCGACCCATGATGCGGTAACCCTTGATGCCCGCGCGGTCGAGCTCGCCGCGCAGCATGCCGATGACCTCGTCGAGGTAGTGCTCGCGCTGCTCGCGCGTCTCGCTGACCATGCGCGCGATCTGGCGGTACTTCGCCGGCTCTAGGTAGCAGAACGACAGATCCTCGAGCTCCCACTTGATGGAGCTGATGCCGAGGCGGTTGGCCAGCGGGGCGTAGATCTCCATCGTCTCGTGAGCCTTGAATATGCGGCGATCTTCCGGGATGGCCATGAGCGTGCGCATGTTGTGCAGGCGGTCGGCCAGCTTGATGATGATGACGCGGATGTCCTTGGCCATGGCAAGGAACAGCTTGCGCAGGTTGAGCGCCTGCTGCTCAGACAGGGAGTCAACCTCGATGTTCGTGAGCTTCGTCACGCCGTCGACGAGCTCGGCCACCTGCGGGCCAAACATGTCAGTCAGCTGTTCAAGCGTCGTGTCCGTGTCCTCGACCGTGTCGTGCAGCAGGCCGGCACACAGCACGTCGACGTCGCTATGCAGGTTCTCGGCCAGGATGAGCGCCACCTCGACCGGGTGGCAGATGTACGGCTCGCCGCTCTTGCGCTTGACGCCAGCATGCTGTTTGGCGGCATAACGATAAGCGCGCGTCACCTTGTCGAGGTCGTCGGGGCCGAGATAGCTCCCCGCAGCCTCGAGCAGGCGTGGGAAGTTGTCGCGCCCCTCGTCCGTAGGCGCCTCGAGAGGCGCAGGCTTCGCAGGCGCGGCCGGCGCCTTCGCGGCGGGAGGCGTGGACCCGGCAGGGCTCGTGCCCGTCGCCGTCGCAGCCGTACGCGTGTCGTCACTCATCGGGTGCCTCCCTCGGTTCCATAGGGCACGATCGGCCGGCTGATGCGCGCGAGTATCTCATCGCCCGGCGAGCCCAGCGCCCAGTCGCTGTAGCGCGCGAACTCCTGCTGGGCACGCAACCCCTCGACGTAGCGAATGGATCGCGTCAGGTCCATGTGCTCGGGAGACGACACCATCTCGATGCGCCGGCGCGAGCCGAACCCCGTCGTACGCGCAAAGCCGAGCTCGCGGAAAATGGCGATGCCGCACGACACGGCGTGGTCGTCGATCGTGCAACGCGTCATCTGGGCGATGCAGTCACTCGCGAGGTCAGCGTTTGTCGCCGCAAAGCTCTGCTCGCCAGCCAGACGTGCGGCGCGGGCGCGTCCCATGAGCACGCGGTACAGCATGGCGAGGTCGTCGCGACTCGGTGCCTCCCGCGCGAGCAGGCGCTCGTCGGCCCGGCCGTCGCCCACGCTGTACGACAAGTGTACCCAGGCATCCTCTCCGTCGCGCCCCGCACGACCGCACATCTGGTTGAACGAGACCTCATCGAGCGGCAGGTGGTAGAGGACGACGTGGCGCACGTCCGGCAGGTTGACGCCCTCGCCGAACGCGCTCGTCGACACGACACATGTCAGCTCGCCCGAGCGGAACGCCGCTTCGACGCTTGCGCGGTCCTCGCGCGTGAGCCCACCGTTGTAGAACGCGACGCGGTGGCCGCACTCCCACACGCGGTGGCGCAGCATGCGCGCGACGCGCACCGTCTGCTCGCGTGTCGTGACGTACACGAGCGTCTTCTCGCCGCGCGCAAGCAGGCTCACGAGACGGTCGTCGCGCCCCGCCGTGTTGCGCTCGTCGATAAGCATGAGGTTGTCGCGGCGCGATGCGTCGATGACGACGCCGCGCTCATCTATGTCGAGCAGACGCTCAACCTCACGCGCAACGGAGGTGTCGGCCGTCGCCGTGACGGCGAGCACCGTTGGATGGCCAAGCTCAGAGAGGATGCGCGGCATCTCGAGGTAGGCCGGGCGCTTCGTCGCAGCTGCCAGCCCGGCGTGGTGCGCCTCGTCGACGACGACAAAGCCGACGCGACCCGAGGCTGCGAACTCGCCCGAGTGCAGCGCAAGAAACTCCGGCGTCGTCAGCACGATGTCGACGCCCCCGTCAGCCAGGCCCGCAAAGACGGCGTCACGCTGACCGAGCGGCGTCTCTCCCGTGAGCACGCGCGTCGTCATGCCGAGGCGGTCGAACACGCGCCCAAGGTGGAAGGCCTGGTCTGCAACGAGAGCCCTCAGCGGGTACACGAACACACTCGCGCGATGGTTCAGCAGGGCCGTACGTGCGGCGTGTACGTGGAATATGAGAGACTTGCCGCGACCTGTCGCCATGACGCAGAGCGTCGAGACGCCCGCGTCGAGGTTAGCGAGCGAGCGCTCCTGAGCCGGGAGCAGCTGAGCGTCGCCGATGAGCAGCGCACGCAGCTCGTCGGTGAGCTCTGCGGTGGAGAGCGACGCAAGGCGGGCGCGTTCGCGGCGGCGCTGGGCCGCCACGGCAAGAGCGTCGTCGCTGCCGGGCTCGCCGCGGCGCACGACGAGCACGTTGACGCCGCGGCTCGTGCCCACGTCGCCGCCCGTCACATCGCTGACGACAGCGGAGTAGGCGGCGCCGCGGTCGAGCTCGGGAGCGAGGGCCGCCGCGATGATGCGCTTGAGGTAGCCAACCTGCGTGCCATCAGCCGTACGCACGGCAACGGCGTTCGGGTCGTGCTCGTTGGACGGCTCGCGCTCGAGCACGAGCTCATCGCCGGCCTTCAGCCCGGCAAGGGCATCTTGGCGCCCCTCAAACGTCACGCCTACGACCTTCGTGTGGAACGACGACGCCTGGGAGATATCGGCGACCTCGCTCATGCCGAGGAACTCGTCGGAGCGCCCGAACAGGTCGTCAACGAGGCGAGCCGTCGCAGGATCGCAGCTGCCAGGTGCCTCCTCCGTGCGCAGCAGGACATCGCGCACGTGCAGCTTGACGCTCGTGCGCCCCTGCCATACCTCGACCTTGGGCTCGAACACGAGATCGATGGCGCCGTCATACTCGACAAGAGCCTCGGCATCGGCAGCGTTGAACATGATGCAGGGAACGGACGACGTCCCGTCCGTGACATTGAACGAGAGGTGCCTACCCCCCTCACCGCGCCGGCGTCGCTCCGTCATCGTGACGCCGCACGCCGCGAGGAGCGGGACCTCGTTCGCCTGGCCAAACGGGCGCAGGACGTCGAGCGAGCGAATGACGTCGATCGTCATCTCGGAAAGCGTCACCTCGGCAGCGACGCTGCGCCTGTCCTCAAACGCGCTGACCGGTAGCTCAGAGAGCACTTCTTCCATGCGGTCGCGGAACGCATCGAGGTTGGCGGACTCGAGCGTGACGCCCACGGCTCCGGCGTGGCCGCCAAAGCGCACGAGCAGGTCAGAGCAACGCTCGACAGCCTCGAACAGGTTGACGCTACCCACGGAGCGACCCGAGCCGCGCGCTATACCGTCAGATATCGTGAACAGGAGCGCCGGCACGTGGAAGTGGTTGACGAGACGGCTAGCGACGATGCCCTTGACGCCCTCGTGCCAGCCCTCGCCACCCACAACGATGACACGCCCGCCGTCGTACGTCGATTCGACGAGCGCCATGGCCTCGGACGAAAGCTCCGCCTCGATGGAGCGGCGTTCCTGGTTGATGGCCTCGAGCTGCGAGGCGAGGTCCTCGGCGCGCAGGGGATCCTCCGCCATGACGACGTCGAGGGCGAGCGCCGGGTCAGCCATGCGACCGGCGGAGTTCAAGCGCGGGATGACAGAGTAGGCTAGCTCGTCGGCCGTGACGTCCTCAAGAGGATGGCGCGCGCGGGCGGCAAGCGCCGCAAGGCCAGGCAGGCGCGCCGTGCGCAGGCGGGCGACGCCGTCGGCGACGAGCGAGCGGTTCTCACCCGTCAGCGGCATCATGTCGCTCACCGTGCCCAGCGTGGCGACGTCGGTGTACGTACGCCACAAGTCAGGGCGGCCACGACGGGCGCCAAGCTCGCAAATGACCTTAAGCGCGACGCCGACACCAGCAAGATCGCGGCTCGGGCAGTCGTCGTCGAGCTTGGGGTCGCACACGGGCACGCCCTGCGGCACGAGGTCGGCGGGCTCATGGTGGTCGGTGATCGCGACGTCGATGCCCTCGGCGAGGAGCATGGCGACCTCGTCTTTGCCGGCGATGCCCGTGTCAACCGTGACGATGAGGTCGGGGCTCGTCATCTCGACGAGCCGGTCGAGCGCAGCGCGGGACAAGCCGTAGCCCTCGTCGAAGCGGCGAGGGATGAACGGCGTCACCTCAGCGCCGAGCTCGCGCAGGGCGCGCGTCAAAAGACACGTCGCCGATATGCCGTCAACATCGAAGTCGCCGAACACCGCGATGCGCTCCCCCGCGTCAAGCGCCCGGTCGAGGCGCTCGACAACAGGCACAAGTCCCGGGATGAGCGCCGGGTCAACCCAGTCGCGCGTCAGCGACGGTGAGAGGAAGCGCTCGACGGCGTCGGGATCCGTGACGCCACGCCCCGCCATGATGCGGGCGACGAGCGGCGTCACACCCGTCTGTTCCTCGATGCGCGCAGCGAGCTGGGGATCGAAGCGCACGACCTCCCAACTTCTGCTGCGCGCAAGCGAGGACATTAGCGATCCTTCCCGGCGTCCGTCGCGTTCTCGCCGTAGCGCTGCTCAGCCTGGGCCCAGCGCTCCTCACGGCCCTTCCACAGCGCGTACAGCGGCGCCGCGATGGCGATGGAGGAGTAGGCGCCCAGGGAAAGGCCGAGGAACATGGCGAACGCAAAGCCCTTGAGCGTCTCGCCGCCAAACAGCAGCATGGCACCGACGGGCACGAGGCTGCACAGCGCCGTGTTCACGGAGCGGACGATGACCTGGTTCTCAGAGAAGTTCGTGATCTGGAGCGCCGTGCGGTGCACGCCGTCCTTCAGCGAGCGCATGTTCTCGTTGACGCGGTTGAACACGACGACGGTGTCGTACAGGCAGTAGCCCATGATCGTGAGAAGGGCTGCCACGACGTTCGGCGTGACTTCGAGCTGCGCCCAGGCGTACACGCCGATGACGATGATGAGCACGTGCAGCAGCGACAGCACTGCCATGAGCGACATCTTGAGCTCGTAGCGCACGGACACGAACGCGATGATGAGCGCGATAACGACAACGAACGCAATAGCGGAGCTGCGCGTAACGTCGCTACCCCAGTTCGGGCCGATGGTCGTAACCTGGTAGGAGTTGTCAGCCAGGCCAAGCTGAGACGCAATGCCCGCCGCGAGCTCATTTGCCGCGCTCGGATCCGTCTCGTTCGTACGCACGAGGAAACCGCGCGTGTCGCCGGACTGCGTCGTCTGGACAACGGCATCGCCAGCGCCACCCTGCGCGAAAGCGTCGCGCATGTCGGAGATCGTGATGTCACCCGCGTCGTTGAACGACACCTGCGTACCGCCGATGAAGTCGATGCCCAGGTTGATGCCGCGCACCGCGACGCCCACGATGGCAACGACGATGAGCACGATGGAGATGGCGAACAGGACGCGACGGTGCTTGACGAACTGGATCTCGTGCTTGAAGTGGCTACGCATCGAGCTCACCCCCCTTCCCGAGGCGCGCCTGCTGGGCGGCCTTCGCCTCCTCCATGTCGTGACGAACGCCCCAGAAGCCCGGGTTCTTCTCGATGACAGAGCGACCGAGCAGGCGCAGGACGGGCGTCGTGTAGCACAGCAGCGTGAAGAACGAGCACAGCACGCCGAGGGCCAGCGTCAGGCCGAAGCCCTTGACGGAGCCGACGCCGAGCAAGAACAGGCCGAGCGCAGAGATGAGCGTGACGACACCGGCGTCGAGCGCCGTCATGATGCCGTGCTTCGAGCCGGACTCACTCGCCTTGCGCGGCGCCTTGCCCATGCGGATCTCCTCGCGGAAGCGCTCGAGCACGAGGATTGAGGAGTCAGCCGCCATGCCGATCGTCAGCACGACGCCAGCCAGGCCAGGCAGCGACAGCGCGAAGGCGCCGAAGTGCGACAGCAGAGCGAGCAGGCCGAGGTAGACGATGCCGAACACGACGAGGGCGGTCACGGTGATGAGGCCGATGCCCTGGTAGAAGAAGAGCAGGTAGCACACGACGACCGCAAAGCCGACCGCGATGGCGATCAGGCCCTGCGTCAGCGAGTCCTGGCCGAGCGTCGGGCCGACGACGCGCGACTCGGAGTAGTCGAGCGTCACGGGCAGGGAGCCGGAGTCGAGCACGGTCTTGAGCTCCTTGGCCTCGTCGAGTGTGTAGTTGCCCGTGATGGCAACCTGGCCGTTCGCGATCTCGGACTGCACGGCGGGCGCGGAGTTCACGACGCCGTCGAGCACGATGGCGATGCGGCCGTTCGTAGGCGCCAGCACCTTCGTGACGTCGGCGAACTGCTGCGTGCCGTGGGAGTTGAGCGTGATGTTGACGGCGTAGTACGCGCTGCCCGCCGACTGCTGGCTGATCGTGACGTTCGAGATGTCGTCGCCCGTCATGAACGCGGTGTAGCTGCCCTGCTTCAGCTCGACGCCGGACTGCCCGTTGTTGATCTTGAGCAGCGCGTCCTGGTCAGCGACGTCCATCAGGTCGACGAACTCGAGCATGCCCGTGCGGCCGATCGTGTCGATGGCCTGCTGGGCGTCCGTTGCGCCCGGGATCTGCACGAGGATGGAGTTGCTCCCCTGCTTCTGCACGGTGGCTTCGCTCGCGCCGAGCGAGTTCACGCGGTTCTGTACGATGGAGACGGCCTTCTCCATGTCCTCGTCCGTGACGGCCGAGCCGTCCGGCTTGCTCGCCGTCATGATGACGGACACACCGCCCTGTAGGTCGAGGCCCTGCGTGATCTTCTCGCCGAGCGGCGTGAAGCCGATGACGCAGCACACAAGGATGACGGCGAGCGCGATGAGCGTTCCCGCGTAGCGCCGCACCTCTGCGGGGCGACGCTTGCCCGACCCGCCCTTCTTGGGCGCGCGACGCTTTGCTTGACCCGCGCCACCCGTCTGTTTGGCCCACTCCCGCGACGCCGTCGTGTGCGTACGCTCCTGCGAGCCCTCCCGCTTCGAATCTCGATCTGCCATGAACAACCTTCCCTGGGTACACCGGCCGTCCACGCCGGGACAGCCTTATCGCAAGGTAACGATCGGTCATTGTATACCAACCGCAGCTCGAGACGGCACCGCAACACGGGACGCACGCACGACAGAAGGGCCGCTCACGCCAACGCGAGCGACCCTTCACAAAATCACGCAATAAATGCGACGCTAGGCTCCGCCCCGTCCCGCTACTTGAGCGTGATGATGGATGGGCCGTTCGTGTCCACCTCTCCGTAGCCGTACGCGGGACGCTCGCCGTTGTCGACGATATGTCGCGCGACCTCGCTCACCTGCTCGGGCGCTATGCCGTCGAAGCGGTGGCAGGCGCACAGGTGGCCCGGCTTCACCTCGCGCAGGTCCGGGTGGGCCAGGTCGCAGCGCTTGATCTTCGCGAAGCAGCGCGATGCGAAGCGGCAGCCGTCCGGCGGGTCAATAGGGCTCGGCACGTCACCCTCGAGGATGATGCGCTCGCGCATGAGGTGCGGGTTCGTCGAGGGAATGGCCGACAGGAGCGCCTGCGTGTAGGGGCAGAGCGGGTCGTGGTACAGCTTCGCCTTCGGGGCAATCTCCATGAGTCTGCCCATGTACATTACGCCGACGCGGTCAGAGATGTGCTTGACGACGTTGAGGCCGTGGGCGATGAACAGGTACGTGAGGCCCAGGTCCTCCTTGAGTTCGTCAAGCAGGTTGAGCACCTGCGCCTGAATGGACACGTCCAGGGCCGAGACCGGCTCGTCGCACACGATGAGCTTCGGGCTCACGGCGAGGGCACGCGCGATGCCGACGCGCTGGCGCTGGCCGCCTGAGAACTCGTGCGGATAGCGCGTCCTCGTGTAGCTCGGCAGGCCAACGCGCTCGAGGAGCTCGCACACGCGGGCGTCGATCTTGTCAGCCGGCAGCAGCTTGTTCGTCTTGATGGGCTCCGCGACGATCTGTCCGATCGTCATGCGCGGGTTGAGGCTCGCGTAGGGATCCTGGAATATGAGCTGGATGTCGCGGGCGTGGGCACGGCGCTCCTTCGGGGACAGGGAGGCGAGGTCCTTGCCCTCGAACATGATCTGGCCGCCTGTCGGGCGCAGCAGGCCCGCCAGCATCTTGCCAACGGTCGTCTTGCCGCAGCCCGACTCGCCCACGAGGCCGAACGCCTCGCCACGGTTGATGGAGAAGCTCACGTCGTCGACCGCGTGCACCCAGCTCGTGGGCTTGCCGAAGAAGTTGGCGTCAGCGACAAAGTGCTTCGTCAGGTGCCGCACCTCGAGCAGCGGCGTATCGGCCGGCATCTTCTCGCCCCTCAGGCGCGTCGCGGCGTCATCGGCCACCTCGGGCCTGTCGAGCACGGCGGCAGCAGCACTAGCCATGGCGCACCTCCTCACCCTTCACGCCGGGCAGCTTGGGGTCGTCCCAGCTTGCGGTCTCGGCATTGACGTTCTCGCCCGCGTTGGCACCGTTCTCGTACAGGAAGCAGCGCACGCGGCGCCCGGGCTGGCCGGGCAGGTCGTACATCTGGGGCATGTGCTCGCGGCACCGCTGCGTGCAGCGCTCGCAGCGGTCGGAGAACGGGCAGCCCGGCGGCATGTCGAGCGGGTTGGGCACGACGCCCGGGATCATGAATAGCTTCTCGGAGCTCTCGTCCTCAAGGCGCGGGATAGAGCGGAGCAGGCCGAGCGTGTAGGGGTGTTTCTGGGCGTCGAACAGCGGAACCTTCGGCGCCTCCTCGACGATCTGGCCGCAGTACATGACCTCGACCTTCTCGGCGATCTCGCTCACGACGCCCAGGTCGTGCGTGATGAGCATGACAGCCATGTTGTACTCGTTCTTCAGCTTGTACAGCAGGTCGAGGATCTGCGCCTGAATCGTCACGTCGAGCGCCGTCGTCGGTTCGTCCGCGATCAGGAGCTGGGGGTTGCACGACAGTGCCATGGCGATCATGACGCGCTGGCGCATGCCACCCGACATCTGGTGAGGGTAGTCGCGGGCACGCTTCGCGGGGTCGGGGATGCCGACGATGCGCAGCATGTCGACGGCCTTGTCCCACGCCTCCTTCTTGGACATGTGGGAGTGCGTGCGGATGGCCTCGACGATCTGGTCACCTACGCGGTAGACGGGGTTGAGCGACGTCATCGGCTCCTGGAAGATCATGGAGACGCGGTCGCCGCGGACCTTCTCCATGTCGCGCTCGTTGAGCTCGAGCAGGTCGCGCCCCTCGAACAGCACCTTTCCCGAGGCGACGTGACCCGGTTCTTCGAGCAGGCGCATGATGGACAGCGACGTGACGGACTTGCCGGAGCCGGACTCGCCCACGACGGCGACGACCTGGCCGGCGTCGATGGACAGGCTCACGTCGTTGACCGCACGGACGACGCCGCGACGCGTGGGGAACTCCGTAACGAGGTCCTTGACTTCAAGCAGCATTGTCCTCACCTCTTCCGCGACTTGGGATCGAGCGCGTCGCGGATGCCGTCGCCCAGGATGTTAAACGCCAGCACGGCGATCGTGATGGCAAGGCCGGGGTAGATCATCGTCCACGGGGCCATGAAGATATAGCTGCGGCCGCGACCAAGCATGTCGCCCCACTCTGCCGCCGGCGGCTGTACGCCCAGACCGAGGAAGCCGAGCGCGGCGCAGTCGAGGATGGCGCCGGAGATGCCGAGCGTGGCGCGCACGATGATGCTGGGCACGACGTTGGGCAACACGTGGCGGAAGATGATGACGGCGTCGGAGTCGCCGATGACGCGCGCCGCAGCCACATAGTCGTTGCTCTTCACCGACAGGATCTGCGAGCGGACGATGCGGGCGTATTCCGGGATGGACACGATGCCGATGGCGATGACCGCCTTGTCGATGCCCTTGCCCAGGGCCGCCATGAGCGCGATTGCCAGCAGCAGCGAGGGAATGGCGAGCATCATGTCCATGATGCGCATGATAAGCGTGTCGACCCAGCCACCCTTGTAGCCAGCGATGGCACCGAGCGCCACGCCGATGACGAGCGAGATGGACACGGCGAGCAGGCCGCACACCAGGGAGATGCGCGTTCCGACAAGGATGCGCGAGAAGATGTCGCGGCCCTGCTGGTCGGTGCCCGCCCAGTGCTCGGCGCTGGGGGCCTGGAACGACGCGGACAGGTCCTGCTCGTAGGGGTCGTAGGGAAGCACCTGCGGGAACGCTGTCGTGACGATGGCGATGAGCGCCAACAGCACGATAACGACGAGGCTGACCATGGCTGCCTTGTTGTGCAGCAGGTTCACCCACATAGCATGCCAGGGCGACTCCGCCTTGCCCGTGACGCGGGCGTTGACCGCGAGCTCGGCAGACTGGGGCGCGGGGCTTTCGGTAGCTGCCATCGCTCTCACCCCTCTTCCTTCGAGTACTTGATGCGCGGGTCAAGATAGGCGTAGATGACGTCAACGAGCAGGTTCATCACGATGAAGATGACGCCCGTGAGCAGCACCGTTCCCTGTACGACGGGGAAGTCCGACTTCACGATGGAGTCGACGGCGTACTTGCCGACGCCCGGCCAGGCAAAGACGGTCTCCGTGAGCATGGCGCCGCCCATGAGGCCGCCGAGCTGCAGGCCAATGATCGTCGTGACCGGCAGCATGGCGTTGCGCAGCGCGTGGTGGCGCACGACGCGGCCGGCGCGCAGGCCCTTGGCGTGGGCCGTCCGCACATAGTCCTCAGAGAGCGACTCAAGCATGCTCGAGCGCGTCATGCGGGCGATGATGGCCATGGAGTACAGCGACAGGGCAAGGGCGGGCAGGATGAGGTGCTGTATCGCATTACCGAACGCCTGGAAGTCTCCCTTGGCGAGCGTGTCGATCAAATAGAAGCCCGTTCCGCCCGTCGGCTGCATGATGGGGTCGATGCGGCCCGTGCTCGGCAGGATGTGCAGCGTGCCTGCAAAGAAGATGATGAACAGGATACCGATCCAGAACACGGGCATCGAGACGCCGGCCAGGGCGAGCAGCATCGTGATGCGGTCGACGATCTTGTCCTTGTGCGTTGCCGCCAGCACGCCGAGCGTGATGCCCACGATCGCGGCTATGAGGATGGCGAACAAGGCGAGCTCGATCGTCGCCGGGAAGCGCTTGAATATCTCGTCGGCCACGGGCGTGTGCGTGTAGTACGACATGCCGAAATCGCCGTGCAGCGCACCCCACAGGAAGTCCCAGTACTGCTCGAGCATCGGCTTGTTAAGGCCGTACTCCTCGCGCCACTCGTTGATCGCCTCCTGCGTGGCGTGGTCGCCCAAGACCACGCCAGCGGGGTCGGGCGAGAAGGCTCGCATGATGAGGAACACGATGATGGACACGCCGAGCAGCACGGGGATGGCCATCAGGAGCCTCTTGATGATGAACTTCAGCACGAGCCTCGCCTCCTCTCTCTCCTATTTGACGAACCGCCCCAAACAGCGGGACGGCCCGTCTGCCTGCGTTCTCAGACGGGCCGTCCCCAAGGGCGGACCCAGCCGACTCCCTACGATCGATGCGCTACGCCAGCACCTGCAGGTTCTCGATGCGGACGTCGTCGACGATGTGGTAGTTCATGTTCTGGACCTTGGGGCTGTAGCCCGTCAGCACCTTCGTGTGGCTGATGACAAGCCACGGCACCTTCTCGGCCACGATCTCCTCGCAGCGCTTGTAGATCGCGTCGCGCTCCTCGCCGTCCTCGAGCTCCACGCCCTGCTTGATGAGGTCCTTGTACTCCGCGTCCTCAAAGTGGGCCGTGTTCAGGCCGTCGAACGAGTCAGCAAGCAGGTTCATGAAGTTGTCCGGGTCGCCGTTGTCGCCCGACCAGCCGTTGAACGCCAGGTCGAAGTCATGGGCGTTCAGCCTCTGCTTGTACGTCGTCCAGTCATACGTGTCGACCGTGACGTTGACGCCGATCTTGGCGAGGTAACCCTGGATAGCCTCGCCCAGCGTCTGGCCCGTGGCGGGGTTGTACGGGCGCGGGTTGGAGTACGTGATCATGTGGAG
Organism: Coriobacteriia bacterium; assembly: GCA_018368455.1. NCBI lineage: Bacteria > Bacillati > Actinomycetota > Coriobacteriia > Coriobacteriia bacterium. Next base: position 146,380 of record JAGZEG010000003.1, on the reverse strand, counting down.
CTCGGTCACGCCAGCAGCCGACAGGGCGGCCTGAGCGGCCTCGGGGTCATACTCGGGCTGCTTGATGTCCTTGACGTAGGGAGCCATCGACTCGGGCATGACGGAGTTCGCCGGCGTGGCATAGTCACCGTAGAGCGCCTTGACGAGCTCGGGCACGTTGATGGCCTGGCACACGGCCTTGCGCAGGCTGGCGTCCGTGAAAATGGACTGGTCACAGTTGAACAGCATGTAGTTGATGTTCAGGCCGTCAACCTCGAACAGCGAGTAGCCGGAGTTCGTCACCGTGCTCGCGACGGTCGAGTCAACGCCCGTGATGACGTCGACCTCGCCGTTGACCAGGGCCATGACGCGGCTCGCGTTCTCAGCGATGAAACGATAGACGATGTTCTGCGTCTTGCCGGCGTGCTCGGCATCCCAGTACTCGTCAAAGCGCGTGAGCACGAGGTTGTCGGCCTTCGTCCAGCTGACGAACTTGTAGGGGCCCGTGCCGACGAGCGTCTCCGTGAAGCGGCCACCCACCTCGTCGAGCGCCTTCTTCGAGAGGATGGGGGCGCCCAGACCCAGAGCCATGTTCTTGATGAGCGTCGTGTTGACGGAGCGCAGCTTAAAGACGACCGTGTAGTCGTCGGGAGCCTCGATCGTAGAGACGCCCGTCTGCGTGTCGGAGTCGCCGAAGATGAACGACGCGTAGGACATGTCGGTGTCGCGGTTCTCCTCGAGCTGGCGCCCGAGCGAGGCAACGACGTCAGCGGAGGTCATCTCCTCGCCGTTGTGGAACTTGACGCCCTTGCGCAGGTGGAACGTATAGGTGAGTTGGTCGTCGGAGATGTCCCAGCTCTCGGCGAGGCAGGGCTCGATGTCGGTCGAGTCCGCAGCAAAGCGAAGCATGGACTCGCACATCTCGCGAACAACGGCACGGGAGTCGCCATCGGAGAAATAAGCGGGGTCGAGCGACGTGGGCTCGGCGCCCTGGGCAAACGTGACCGTGTCCTTGTACTCGCCATCAGCCAGCGCGGTGGCAGGATGCGCGACGGAGGCCGCGATGCCGCCCATCATCGAGAAGACGCCGGCGGCGGCGAAAAGCTTGCAGAGCTGGCGGCGCGAGACGCTCACGTCGGCCGCGGATGAGGTTGTGCTGTTCATGGGCTGTCCTCCCAGGGCTATGCGCCGTTAGGGCGCGCAAACGTGACGTGCTTTATTAAGGCAAAGTACGCCGCGCAATACCCTGGGATTTACGGGCTTTAACTTCTCAGAAATAATTCAGTTACATGGAGAACATATCGACTCAGATTCATTTACAGTGCATTTCTTGGGCGTTGATATTCATCTTTATGGTGAGAGCACGAAATGGGGCGGTAAACGGCGCGATGCGTGGAGACAGAGCAAAAGAAACGGGCGCCCCACAGGGACGCCCGTCAGGTGAACCGCATGCATACGCGCCATCAGGCAACGCCAGAAGCCGCCCGCCGATCAATCAACGCCCGCCGGACGCGCAGGACCGCGTAGAGCACGACGAGCACCGTATAGACAATGAGGCTTGCCAAGCCCTTATGCGAGCCGCCGAGCGCCGACGTTCCGAGGAAGAACAGAATGTGCGCGAGATAGAGCGCGACCATGAGGTAGGCCAGACGCTGGATGTTCTTCCACACACGCGGGTTCATGTGGCGGCGCACAGTCCGAAACGACATGACGCCCAGCGCCACAAAGATCACGGCGAGCACAAGCGCAACGACAATGGAGACGCGAACGTTCACCTTGAGCACGGCGCCACCCAGTAAGCGCTCGAGATAGGACGGCAAGAACACAGCAAGGTGCCCCAGGATGAATATGAACGACAGCACGGACAGCTCACCGCGCACGAGACGCCACTGGTGGCGCAGCTTCGACGAGGCGTCGAGGCATCCCGTAAACATAACGATGCCAAGCAGCACCGACGAGAGATAGCCCTTCTGGAGCACGAACGTCGCCCACTGCCAGTGGCGCAGGTTTACGTCTTGCGACACGGCCCACACATACGCCGCCACAACGACAAACGCGCCGACATAAAACGGTGTCGCGTGGTCACGCAGCGTCTTGGCCAGCGGGAATGCCAGAAGCATCGCCACGACGAGAGAGATGCCCAGCGCAATGAGACTCGATACGTCGATCACGAGCGCACCCCCTACGCGCACGCGACGGCAGGCTCGGCCTGCACGACATGGGAGGCGATGCTCTCGAGCGCCACGCGACTCTGCTCGAGCGCGCCCTGAACAACGAGCAGCATGCCGGTATAGAACGTCGTCTTGGCGTAGGAGGCCGCCACGTCGCGCAGCTCCCCCACCCAGTTGAGCAGGTGAGCGTCGATGAACGCCACCTGACGAGCCGCATTAGACGCAAGCGCCGCGTTATCGCCGGCGTCAAGAGCTGCAAGCGCCCGCGTGCACATGTGAGAAAGATACTCGAGCTCGAACGAGAGGTGGTCCTCTGGCTCGTGAAGCTCGGGGTTCACGACAAAGCCGTCGTCAGCAAAGCGGCGTACGACGTCGTCGCGCGACTCTTGCATCATGATGTGCAGCTCGCTCGTAAACACGGACTCGTATGGCACGGCCGTCATCTTATCCTGAGAGAACACGCCCGCCGCAAGGAAGATGCGCGCGTACTCGACCGCGAGCGCGCCGCGCATGTCGGAGGGGGCAAAGTGGAAGAAGCGACGCAGCTGCGCATAGCCGCGATCGAGCGTATCGTTGCCGGTGTCGCGCGGCCACTCCTGGGCTGCCAAGTCGGCGATGGCCTCCTCATTCAGCTCTCGGAACAGCACCTGCGACAGGAAGCGATACGTCTCGATGCCCGCCTCAAAGAACTCCCGCAGCTCAGTCTTCTCCCACATGACCGCACACCTCTCTCCCCTTCAAAGGCGCCGGGCCCATGTCCCCGACCCGGCGCCCTCAGATCAACCTAAGTTGGATTGCTCTTGCCTCAAACCCCGCACTAGTCCACGGACCCCGCAGTCGTCACGTACTTCTGCGCCTTCTCCACCGTGGGGGTCAGGTCCTCGGCGCGCCACTCGCCGAAGCGCGGTGACAGGATGTAGGTCGTCAGCGGGCTATTGCCCGTGTCAGGCAGGTGGTGAATCGACTCGGGATCAGCTGCGGCCAGCGCTTTGGAGACGTCGGATTCCGGGTCGTCCAGATCGCCGTAAAAACGAGCCTTACCCGGGCAGTTCTTGACGCACGCAGGCTTCTCGCCCTGCTTTGTCAGCGACTCGCACAGCGTGCACTTCTGCACGACGCCCGCCTCGTCGTTGTAGTCGCGCACGTCGTAGGGACACGCGTCCATGCACAGCTTGCAGCCGATGCACGCGCTCTCGTCGATCGTCACGACGCCGTCGTCATTGCGGTAAGACGCGCCTGTCGGGCACACGCTCATGCACGGGGCGTCCTCGCACTGCTGGCACTGCTTCGAGATCCACCACGTCTTGACGTTGGGCCACTCGCCGTAGGGCTCGACCTGGTAGAGCTTGTTCCAGTGGTGGCCGAGCGCCACGCCGTTCTCCATCTTGCAGGCCAGCTCGCATGCATAGCAGCCGATGCAGCGGTCAAGGTTGATAACCAGGCAGTTACGCGCCATAGACGGCATTACCTCCTCCGGTGTTCTCCGAGGGCACGGGCAGCCACGGAGTGAAGTCCTCGGCGTTGAGCCACACGCCCTCGGGCGCGCCGTCGGCCTTCGTGATGTTGATCTGGACGCCGCGCAGCGTGTAGGTGCCATACACGTCGTTGAACGGGCACTCGTCGTTGTTCTGCGTCAGCACGTTGATGTTCATGACCTGCCAGGCGCGGTTGGGGTCGTCGCTGTCGAGCAGCTCGGGGTTCCAATAGCGCTCCTGATAGATGACCTTGGGCGCCACGCTCTTCGTCACGCGGCACTGGCCCTGGGTACGCCCGCGCTTTGACTCGAGCCACAGCCAGTCGCCGTCCTCGACGCCAATCTCCTTCGCCGTCTCCGGGTTGATCCACGTCTCGGGGTAGGCGCACAGCTCGCGTGTCCACGGCGTGTTGCGCAGCGTGCCGTGGTGGAAGAACGGCAGGCGGCCCTGGGTGAGCGTGTACGGATAGGCCGGGTCGTAGCCTGGATCGCCCTCAACGGGGGACTCGTACGGCTCGAGGTAGTACGGCAGAGGGTTGTAGTTGTCTGACTTGGGGAACACGTCCGTCGCCGGCTCCATCGTGCCCGAGCCATCGATAGCGCCCGTCAGGCCGAGCAGGATGTTACCGTCGAAGTACGGCTCACAGCGCTTGGACGTCGTGTGGAAGCCAACGGGCTTGCCCGTCTCCTCGTCGAGCTTGAGGTGGCTGTTGTACGACTTCTCGGCGTACTCCTCGATCGTCTGGTACTGGCTGGGAGCCTGCGCCTGGAACGTCTTCCAGTCCCAGTCCTCTGTGCCGTAGTAGAAGCTGCCGACGAAGTACCCGACGTAGTCCATGTACTCCTCGTACGTCTTCCAGTACGTGCCGTAGAACTTGCCGGCGACCTCAGGATCGAACGAGTCGATGGCGCGCTTGTGCCCGCGCTTGGCGAGGCCCGCGGCGAGCCACGACCAGTGCATGCACTCATCGACAGCCTCGTAGAGCTGCGTGCACGCCTGCCGGATGCCATACGTGTTCAAGCGATCCTGCGCGTAGTTCGTCTCAAGCCACTCAGCCGTGGGCAGCACATAGTCAGCCAGGCAGACGCTCGTCGTTGTCCAGTGCATGTACATGTGGACGTTGAGCTCCGTCGTCATCATCGCCTCGTAGAAGCGCGTGGCGTTACCTACCATGGCGAGCTTGTTGCCCGAACGCTCGATCCAGATGCGCGGACGATAGGGCTCGCCCGTCTCGATGGCCTTGAGCACGCTCGGGATGTGCGACGCGAGCCAGTGGCCCAGGCCCTTGTGCTCCGTGTAGCCGAGGCGCGCGTTGGCCTCCTCCTCAGGCATGCGCAGCGGGTGGTCGGGGTGGTGCAGACCGAACGGCTGGACAACGTAGTTGCACGGCTCGACGTAGCACGGGCGATCTTGGACGATCGAGCCGGGCTGGCGGATGCAACCCATGAGGATGTCGAGGATGGCGTCGCCCTGCGCCGCCTGCGCCGAGTTGCGCGTCTGGTCCGTCGCGACGCCCAGCGAGACGCCGGCGTTGGGGCAGCCGTCGACGTAGATCTTGATAGCCTCCTCGATCTTGTCGGCTTCAAGCCAGCACACCTCGGCCGCCTTGTCGAGCGTCCACTCGGCGACGTGCTCTTTCATGATCTGGAACGCCGTGCGTGCCGTCTCGCCGTTGGGCAGCTCGTAGCTGCCGAACATCTCCGGGTCGATAGAGCCGTCCTCGGGGAACGGGTAGGGCATGGCGACGGCCTTGTTTGACTTCTTGTCCCACACGACGTACTCGTCCTCGCCACCCAGGTTGAGCTCGGAGGCGCGATACGTCAGGCGCGTGTCCTCGTGGACGAGGAACGGCAGGTTGGTCCACGTGCGGCAGAACTCGTGGTCGTACAGGTCGTTCTCGATGATGTAGTTGATCCACGCCAGCATGAGCGCGACGTCCGTGCCAGGACGGATGGGCAGCCACACGTCAGCGCGGGCGGCGTCGGGTGTGAGGCGCGGGTCGATGACGACCGTCTTCATGCCGGCGTTGCGCAGGTCCGTCACGACGCGGCCCGTGGAGCCAGTGCCGTGCAAGCTGGGCCCGACGCCCCACATGACGTACGCCTTCGTGGGCGTGCACTTGTCGTCGGGCAGGATACCGGGCAGATAGACCTCCGTGACGGGGCCGTCGGCCAGCGACGTGTCGGCCGTGCCGTTCAGGCAGAACTCCATGTGGTTGCGCGGCAGGTAGCACTGGGCGCAACCCGGCTCGAAGAAGTTGCCGCCGCCCCAGACGGACAGGAAGCGCGCCGGCGAGAAGAACTGTGGGTTGCCGCCACCGCCCGTGGAGCACACGAGGCTCTTGGGGCCCTCTTTCTGGTAGTACTCCCACATGACGTCACAGATCTCGTCGATGGCCTGCTCCCAGGAGATGCGCTCCCACTGGTTCGAGCCGCGCTCGCCGACGCGCTTCATGGGGTACTTGATGCGGTTCGGGTTGTAGAGCGCCTGGATGCCGGCAAGGCCCTTGGCGCAGACGCCGCCCTTGTTCATCGGGTCGTCGGGGTCGCCTTCGAGCTTGATGACCTTGCCGTCCTTGACGTGCGCGATCATGCCGCAGTTGTTGAGGCAGCCGCGACACATGGTATGCAGCTTCTTGACCTCATCCTGCGCTGGGGCATCCTGCGCGGCGGACGGCTCGGCGGCAAGCAGGTTCGGCGTCGCCGTCGTGGCCATGGCAGCGGCGGCAGCGCCAAACGCGGCGAGCTTTACGAAGCTGCGCCTGCTGATGGTCGTCTCTGTCAACTCCTTCTCCTCCCTCTCTGATGTGGTACACGTGCGCAAAACCGCGAAGATGCGGTGGTTGCCAATGGAAATGCGTGCGACGGGGCCCTACAGGAGCTGCCGACCCACCTCGGTGACGCGCCAGGCAGCGTCGCGCCACTCGATGCCGCCCGCCGTCTCAAGAGCGTCGATGAAGAACTGGGGATAGACGCGGGTACGCCCCGACGCAGCATCCGGCTGAAGCTGCGGAAACTCGTTGATCTGCGCCTCGAGGTCGGCGCGCGAACAACCGTCAGCATCAGCGCAGGCCCACAGCGCCGCCTTGAAAACGTCACCGTACTCGGGGCGCTCTTCAAGCAGGGCACGCATCGTCACGCCGGGCTCGTAGGCTGCGGCAAGGCGGCGCCCCTTCTCCGTGACGGCAAGCGTCTCGTACGCCTCGGCGTCCTCGGGGACGTCCTCGTCGGTCTGGACGTCCTCCAACGTCCCTGCGTACGGCTCTCCGTTCACATACACCTGCTCGACGAGCCCCTTCCTGCGCACGAGGATGTCGATCGTCGCGGCCGCGCCTCGAGCCCAGGAGGCATCCCACGTCTTCGCGAGCATCTCCTCAACCTCGGAGCGCCTGCGCGGCTCCTCGCCCTCAAAGCTTGTGAGCACTGCGAGCACCGGCGCCTTGAGCGCAGGGTTGTCTTTGATCAGATCGTGCTCCATCGTCCATACCTCCCGTTCGACGCCCAGCGACGCGGTGCGCCATGTATGACGCGGCCCGTGTGCGCCGCGCTCCCTCGTGCAGTCCCCACGATAGGCGGGCATCAGAGGGTGAGCGCATCGTCACGACCGGGAGGGTTTGCCGTCGTCACGGAGGTGATTGCCGAGTCACCACCCCCGGCAAAATTGACTAGTCAATTTACGAAAGCGCAGGTAGATGGCCCAGTAGTCTCACGGTATGCATCTGCGAGAAGACCTGGCCTCCCCTCGCCTGCACGAGGAGGCGCCGCCGATGGCCAGAAAGTGAGCTCGTGAACAGGGCGCTTTCGTCCGCGTGATGCCGCTCGGACAAAACCGTAGGTCGCATCTCGACGTGCGAGCCCCTTTTCTAGAGAAAGGAATACACGAGCCCGGTTCCTGGCCACCGAACGCTGCGTTGCATGCAAAAACGGCCCCGCATCACACGGATGCGAGGCCGTAAGTGAAACAATGCGGTGCGTAGGCCGCAGTTTTTTCCAGAGCTCCCTAGCGCGCGTCCCCTCGCACGTCGTGCGGCCCCACTGACAGGTAGTCGAGCAGCTCGTGGCGGGAGTGCACGTCGAGCTTCGTGTAGATGGAGCGGATGTGGCTGCGCACGGTGTTCTTCGAGATGACGAGATCCTCCGCGATCCAGTTGGCCGATCGTCCCTGCGCGAACAGCAGCATGATCTGCGCTTCTCGAGACGAAATGCCGAGAGATCCGGGCAGAGACTCTATGCGAGCCGCCAAGACTTCGGCATCGTCTTCCAAGGGCAGAGCACCGTTAGTGGCCGGAATGTCCCGATCGATCGGAAGTCCATCGGATGACTCCGCATCAGGTCGACCGCCCCCACCACGCGCGAGCTCTTCTTTGAAAGGGACGCCGGCTTCGTCGGGACGCCACGTAAACACAAACTTGATGTCGGAGTCCGTGAACACGAACACGAAGAGCAGAGCGATGACGAGCATCATCGCGGCGACGAGCACGATGTGGGCCGACGGCGTGTCAAGCGCCGGAGCGCACAGCATCCCAAGGCCCCACGATGCGGCGCTTGCCCCCAGATAGACCGCCTGTCCAAAGCCGAATGCGCGCACAGGCGAGAAGCCGAAGCGAAACGCCGCGTAGGCCAAGAGGCACGTGAATATCATCCAGAGCAGCTCTTTGCCGATGCCCAGATACGCCAGGCTCACACCGAACACAGACGCGAACACGACGGCGATGCCCAGCAGGATGAGCGCGGCATAGACACGCCGCACAGAGCGCACGATGTCGCCAGAGTTCACGGCGACACAGATGGCGAGCGCAGCGAGGAATATCGCGAACGTGCTGATGGCGCCCACGCGAGCGAAGTCACCATCGGGCATCGACGCGGCAGCGACACCCTTCGCAAAGCCCGCCGTCACCGCCACGATCGCGCTGGCCAGCACGATGCGCACATACGTACGCATGCCCGGCGCCCGCCAGCCACTCGGGGCAGACGCGCACACGTCGGCGGGGAACGGGTCGACGTCACCCGGCATCACGTAGAGCAGGGCGCCAACCAGCGGCAGAGCGGCAATGAAGAACGGGCGGCACACATCGGGCAGGCCGATGCCCATGAAGTAGAAGAATGCAGCGAGCACCAGCGAGATGGAGCCCGCCGTGAGAACCTCGCGCCCGCCGAGCGTGCCGTATGCCTCGCCTGTCTTGAGCGCAAGGACGGATGTACCCAAGCCCGTCAGCACGAAGCCGACCACCGGGAGCACGGTGAGATCGACGTAGGGAGCCAGCCCAACGAGCAGCGTCCCGATGACGCCGAGCAGGCTGACGCCGAGGACAAAGCGGCGATCTCCCAACAGCGGCGTGACGCGTCGCCACCCCAGGGCGGCCACCACGAGGGCAAGCATAATAGCGGGCGTCGAGAACAGATACATACGGCCGACCTGCTGGGCAAAGAAACCCGCGGGACCAAGGACAAACAGGCCCGTGCTGCTGTAGCACAGCCAGATCCATGCCCACCAGCCGCCCATGCCCAGATAGCGCAGATACGGCCACTGTTCCGCCAGGCGCAGCATTCCCTCGGCGTACTTCGATTTCCCGCGTCCCATACTCCACCCCCGCGTCCCTCTCAGACAGCGCGTCACATTTTAAAACAGGCAGCAAAAGGGATCAGCGAGACAACGAGACGGCCCCAGGCGCGCAGCTTCGGGTCCAAGTGCATGATTCTTCGGGGGCGCGTGCACAAAGCGACTGCCGAGTGCGCGATTCTTCCGACCAGAATGGCCGCACGGGGCGCGTCGCTCGAGGATGCACTCCTAAACCCGCAGGTTAAAGGCTCTCGGACCGGCCACTGGGCCGTAAACCCGCCAACGGGCGCAGCGGACGAGGCCAAGAACCCTGCACTCGACGGCCATCTTGCGCAGGAGCCATTAAAGAAACGTGCACTTGGGGGCAGTTACGCGCGCAGGGCGCGCAGCAAGCCACCCCCCGCACGGAGAAAACTCCCACGCCTAGTAGTCCACGGCCGCCGGCGAGTCCATCCAGTCGGACACGAACGCGCCGTAACGGCCCTCGATGATGGCGCGGCGCGCGCGGCGCATGAGGTCGAGCAGGAAATAGATGTTGTGCATCGACAGCAGCATGCCGCCAAGCATCTCTTTCTGCGTGACGAGGTGGCGCAGGTAGGCACGCGTGTAGCCTCCCGTGCACACCGGGCATGTGCACTGTGGGTCGAGCGGGCTGTGGTCGTGCGCCCATTTCGCGTTGCGCATGTTGAGCCTGCCCTGCGACGAGAACGCCGTGCCCATGCGTCCCGTACGGGTCGGCAGCACACAGTCGAACATGTCGATGCCGCACGCCACACCGCGCACGAGCGTCGTCGGGTTTCCGACGCCCATGAGGTAGCGAGGCTTGGAGCGCGGCATGTGCTCGCTCGCAAGCGGCGCAAGCGTCTCGAACATCGTCTCGTGGTCCTCGCCCACCGAGTAGCCGCCGATACCGTACCCGGGGAAGTCGCCGCACTCCTCGAGGTGCGCGAGCGAGCGCAGGCGCAGGTCGAGGTGCATGCCGCCCTGGACGATGCCGAAAAGCGCCTGGTCGGCCTTCGTGTGCGCCTTGAAGCAGCGCTCCGCCCACATGCTCGACAGCTCGACGGCCCGCTCAACAAACGAGCGCTCCGCCGGGTAGCCCGGGCACTGGTCGAGCTGCATGACGATGTCCGCGCCGAGCTTCTGCTGGATGTCCATGTTCTGCTCAGGCGTCCAGAACACGTGTGCCCCGTCGTAGTCGTCGGCGCGGAACGCAACGCCCTCGTCCGTGAGCTTCACGAGGTCGCCGTGCGAAAACACCTGGAAGCCACCCGAGTCTGTGAGGATGGGATGGTGCCAGCACATGAAGTCGTGCAGGCCGCCCATCTCCGCGACGAGGTCGGCCCCGGGCCTCATAGCAAGGTGATAAGTGTTTGCAAGCACGATCTGGGCGCCAAGCTGCTCGACGGTGGAGGGCAGCAACCCCTTGACGGTGGCCTTCGTGCCGACGGGCATGAATATAGGCGTCTCGATGTCACCGTGCGCCGTGTGGAACACGCCGGCACGGGCATGCGTCGTCGGGTCCTCGGCAACGATGTCGTAGGAGAACAGGTCAGGGGTATCTGCTGCAGTCACGATGCATCCTTTCTTGCAAACACGGGTGGGGCCATGGTAGCGCAACGGCGTGAGCATGGCGAACCACCGCACACGCTGCCGCGAGCCGTGCAACGAAAATTGTCGAATCTGACAACGGTCTGACAGCGGGGCGCACCTCTGCTCACGGTACGTCTTACCTGCGGTGAAGCAACTCCTTCCTCCCCTGTTGTCACATGGTTGTCAGATGCGTTTCCCGCATCGCCAGACAGAGCGCGCGCATACCCCAGCCCATGGCACGGTGAGTGCGCACGTGTGCAGACGACGCGGGAGGGACGATGGACACAACTCGATGGCACGGGGTCGGCAGACAGGTGCTCAAAAGGCTGCGAAGGGAGGTGAGGAGCACCGGCATAGCGCTTGCGATCGTCGCGATGCTGTTCGCCGCCATGCTGGGAATGGCCTGCTGCACGCCCGGACGGAGCCCCGCCCTGGCAGAGGAGGCGCCTGACGGGCCCGGCGTCACGGTAACGGCGCCCGATCTACAGAGCGGAGAAGAAGGTGCCACCCCGGGAGAAGGGCAAGAAAACACGGCGATGGCCGGTCGGAGCGGCAGGGATGAGGGCGAGAGGCGCGAGCCGTTCGAGGGAGAAGGCCCCACAGCTCCGCAGACCCAGGGTGCGCTTCTCGACGCGGAGCAGCCCACAGAACCGGGCATCGCGGCGTCGTTTTCCTCTGAAACAAACGTGCTCTCCATCCAGCTGAGCGATCCGCAGGGCGCAACGACGCTGCGCGTGCGCCTGGGACGCGGGCTCAAACCGTGCCCTGGCATCCCCTTCAGCGGCGATGCAGTCAAAGGCGTCAGCGGCGCTGTCGACGAGGAGGGCCCGCACATCGACATCTCTCTCGGCGAGGGAACTACGGCAGCAGTTGCGACGTTTGGCATTCCGCTGGACGGCATTGCGGCACGCAGCATCGAGCTGCTCGACGAGGAGGGGGACGTGCTCTCATCGATAGGCAGCATCCCCGCACCGCCTGGGATGGCTCTGGAGCCCGCAGAGCTCGCGTCGGGCGAGAGCGCGCCGTTCACGACCGTCGGCCACTATGCGAACACGGCGACGGCGACGCTCAACAGCATTCCTCGCATCGCCAACGCCAACGACGGCACGCCAGCCTACTGCAACGACATGCTGCTCAACGCCCCGGGAGACCCGAACCACGGCCCATCTGATCCCGTGTGGTACGACCGCTGGTTCTTCCCCAACGATCCGCAAGCGGCGGCAGACCAAGGCAAGAACCTCCTCGACTACCTGATGTTTCACGGCTATCCGAGCGATCCAACGATAGGGGGCGCCTGTTCCGATCCGCAAGACGCCGAAGCGGCAACGCAGTGGGCGATCTGGAGCTTCACGAATCCGGGAAGTCACCCGACAACGGAGGCGCCCAGCGAGAGCTGGTCGGCGGGTTTCTGGCAGGCCTACGACGGGCTTATCGCCGGCGCCTGGGCCTACGACGCTGCCGTGCGAGCCGATCCGGGCGCGTTTCGCCCCGAACGTGACGCGTGCATTGTCTGGGAAACGGGGGCCGACGAGCTCCAGAACATCTTGACGGCACGCCCGGCGTACGGGTGGCTTGACGTCGCGAAAGCGTCGACGCGGCCCGACCTGATCGACGGACGGGCGTACAGCCTAGCAGACGGCGTGTTTGAGGTACGCACGTCCAACGGTTCGGTAGCGGCGACGCTACAGACTGATGACAGCGGCCAGGCGAGTTGCCTGCTCCCCGTGGGCTCATACGTTCTCGTCGAGACAGACGCCCCCGCTGGCCACGCCCTCGACCCGACCCCTCGCAACGTCACCATCACCGGAGGGCCCGTGCACGTGCGCCTCGATGTGAGCGACCCGGCGATTATGGGCGACATACGCATCTCGAAGCACGGCGGGACGCCCTCAGGCCCGCCCGTGCCCACAGCGCGTTTCTCAATCGAAGATGCCGCGAGCGGAGCCGAGGTCATGGAGCTCGAAACAGACGCAAACGGCCAAGCGTCAACGGGCGACGAGGCCCTCCCCCTCGGAACGTACCTCATACACGAGATATCGGCACCAGACGGATTTGGTATCGCCGACGAGATTCAGCTGACCCTCGATGAAACAACGGCACAGAAAGAGGTAACGATCGTGGATCCCTACATGACGCACGTTAGCATCAGCAAGACGTCGGCCAAGACCGGAGAGGCCCTGGCCGGGGCCCGCCTGCAGGTCATCAACGAAAACGGCACCGTCGTGGATGACTGGGTGAGCGCCAGCAAACCGCACGAGATGACAGGCCTCGCCCCTGGGAGCTACACGCTGCGGGAAGTCGAGGCGCCCCAGGGCTACAAGCTCGCGCCCGACGTTCCGTTCGAGATCCGGCTCACCGCGTCCGAGCAGGACGTCACCATGGTGGACGAACGCTCATGCGTGCCGTTCTCGTTCGCCAAGATCGATGCCATCTCCCGTATCCCACTCGAAGGCGCACTATTCGCCCTCTACCAGCCCACGCGCGAGCTGCCGGACACCATAGGACAGCAGGAGATTCGCGACGACAGCCTTTGGGAGCTCGTAGACGCACAGGCCTCAGACGTCAACGGCCTCGTGGACTTCGGAGAGTTGGACGAGGGGACGTATCTGCTGCTTGAGGAGCGCGTCCCGCACGGATACGTCCGGCCGAGCGGAGGGTGGGTCGTCGGCGTAGACAGCGAGCAGGGGCTCTCCCTCGAAAGCGTCGGCGACGTGTCCAACCCGCCGTTCGAGCACGACCAGGGCACGCTGCGCGTCGGCAACTATCGCCAGAGCGAGCTGCCGAGAACCGGTGGCACGGGGTCGATCGCCCCGCTGATAACGGGCGCGACGCTTGCCGCCACGGGCGTGGCGCTCGCCGCCCGCGGCCGACGCGCGGCACGCAAGGTCGCGCGCTCCGTCGCAAGCGCCGCCCTCATGGCACTCGCCCTCTGTGCGCTCATCGTCCCCGCCCTGGCGATCGCCCAGCCGTCGGAGCTCCCCGATCCGGATCACGCCGCCTCCCTCAGCGTGCATAAGTACGTACTGCCCGATGAGGTCGCACCGGGAGAGCCCTCGGACGGACGGCCAATCGAACAAGAGAGTCTGCCGGACGACGCGCAACCGATCCAAGGCGTCACGTTCGCGATCCGCCGTGCCTACAGCCGGGGAGAGGCCGACGCCCTCATATCGCAGGGCACCGCGCGAGCGGAGGATTTCTCCCCCGCCCCCGGCGCCACGGGAGAGTTCGCCGACTACGTCGTTCGCGCGGGAGATGAAGAGCTGTCAGCGGAGACGAACGCGGAGGGCGTCGCACGCTTTGACCTGCCGGGGCACCAGGGCACGTGGCTCGTGCGCGAGCTCCCCGACCCCCGCGTCGAAGCGGGATGCGCGCCGTTTCTTGCCAGCGTCCCCATGGCAGACCCGCAGGACGAGGCCTCATGGCTCTACGACGTGCACGTCTACCCAAAGAACTACCGCATAGACGTCGACAAGGCCATCATCGAGCGTGGCGAGTGCACCATGCAGGCGAGCGCGGCAATCGGCGAGGCCGTGACGTTTCGCATCGCCTGTGACGTGCCCAACAACATAGACCGTGCCACGTCATACGTCGTTACGGACCAGCTCGACTGGCGCATCTCGACGACGCCCGCAATGCCTGAAGGACTTGCCGTGACGGCAGGAGACATGGAGCTCCAGCCCGGAAAAGACTTCACCGTCAGCGTCTCTCCGGCGACAGATGATGCGGGTCACGCGTGTCAGTTGTTGAGTTGGGACTTCACGCCGGGACTCACGCGGCTGAAAGGTGCCGTTGACGCAGCGCAGGGTCCTGGAGAGGCGAAGGTCGTCATCGATTTCGTCGCTCGGCCCAACGAGGGCGCCGTGAGCGGCACGCTCGACAACGGTGCGCGTCTCGAGATCGTCAACGAAGCAGGCACGCACCACGAGTTTGAGACGCAGAGGCCGACCGTGTCCTTCGGCGCCATCAACGTAGACAAGTGCCAGGCGGACGATCCGTCCCTCAAGCTGGAGGGCGCCGTGTTTCGCATCGCTGCCTCTATTGAGGACGCGCACGCCGGCCGCTGGATGCATCGGCTCGCACCTGATGGCTCAGACGCCGGCATATGGGAGGAACGCACGGCCGGAGACGGCAGCGCCACGTTCGGAGGTCTGCGCTACGACCTGCAAAACGGGACGGACTACTATCTCGTCGAGGTGCAGTCGCCCACGGGATTCCAGCCGGTTAGCGAGCCCATCCGCGTCCACGTCGGGCCCGCCGGCAACCCTGACGAGCCCGAGCTCTCCCCCACGATCCAGGTGCGTGACGCGCCCGTGCCCGTCCTGCCAAACACGGGAGGCAGGGGCTCGGCGTCATGCGTCGTGGGAGGGGCGTTGCTTGTCGCTGCCGGACTCGGTCTTCCCCTCGCCACGCGGAGCCGGCGACGCCACGCGCACAGGTCACGGCGCTAGGAGCGCAGCCCTGTGGGGATCAGAAGCCGCGCAAACGTAGTCTGGGAGCCTGATGGCGAAGAGCCATCCGCCCGCGCGTCGGTCCGGCGGCGCTCCATGCTCGCCCCCGTCCTCGCCGGTCTGCTCGTTGCCACAGGCCTCGCCGTCATCCTGTGGCCCGTCGCGCTGCGCGCCTTGAACGCGGACGTCCTGCAGTCACAGGCCGAGCAGATCAGCGCGTCGCTCGCCCCGGCCATCAGAGAGGGCGCCGCCGAGCGCCCCCTCGCCCAGGCGCGCGCCATGAACGAGGAGCTCGCCGCTCGCCCAGAGCCGACATTCGGCCCCGATGCGGCGCCTCAGGGGTACGACGCATGGCATCCGCTTGACGACGAGGCCATCGCGCGGCTGGACATACCCGCGCTCAACCTGTCGCTCCCCGTGTTCTCCGGGACATCCGATACGGTGTTGTCGAGGGGAGTGGGACACTTACCTGGCAGCAGCCTTCCTGTTGGTGGGGCGTCGTCGCGCTGCGTCATAGCAGGGCATACGCTCTATCGTGACACGCGGTTGTTCGACGACATCCCGAAGCTACAGCCAGGAGACACTGTCGAGCTCACGTCCTGCGCGGGGACGCTGCACTACGAAGTTCGCGAAACGAGCGTCATCGAGCCCACGGATACGTCCGCGCTAGCCATCGAGCCAGGGCACGACCTGCTGACGCTGCTCACGTGCTACCCTCCCGGCGTCAACACGCAGCGCCTGCTCGTCACGTGCGAGCGTGTCAGCGACAGCCGAGACGGCACCTCCTCGGACGCCGGCGCGCCCGGATTAACGCCACCCGGCAGCAGCGTCCCCGCAGAGCGAGGGCGCCTCAACAGGCGTCGACTTCCTGGCGCGCTCGTCGCCGCCATCTGCGCCCTGGCCTCGCTCGCTTCCGGAATAGCGGCGTCCCTTCTGCTCGTGTCCCGCTCGCGCCAACCGCAGAAACCACACTAGCGTGGGATACCATGCGTATCCGCCCGACTGCCCGCAACCCCGCGCGTCTGCCGCGCTTTGAGAGGACCCCATGTCTGCCGCACCTCTGCGTCTCGCACCCCAAACGGCCAAGCGATCGGCATCGCCCGCTCCGCGCCGCCTTCCCGAGCTACTCGCTCCCGCTGGCACGCTCGACGCGTTCAAGGCGGCGCTTGCTGCCGGCGCAGACGCCATCTACTGCGGGCTCGGCGGCTTCAACGCGCGGCGCAACGCCGAGAACATGGACATCGACGCGTTCTCCCACGCGTGTGACATGGCGCACCTGGCGGGATCGCGCGTCTACGTGACGACGAACATTCTTGTGCGACAGGACGAGATGGCAGATGCGCTGCGCCTCGTGCACGACGCGGCGGCAGCAGGCGCTGACGCGTTCATTGTCCAGGACTGGGGGCTGCTCGCCCAGATCCGCGAGTTGTGGCCCGAACTCGAGCTGCACCTTTCGACGCAAGCGAACGTCCACGACGTCGAGGGCGTGCGCCTGGCAAAAAGCCTGGGCTGCGCCCGCGTCACGCTCTCGCGCGAGATGTCGCTCGCCGAGATAGAGGCGTGCTCGCACCAGGGCGTCGAGCTCGAGGTGTTTGCGCACGGCGCCCTGTGCGTCTGCTACTCGGGCGAGTGCCTCCTCTCCTCCATGCAGCGCGGCAGGTCGGCAAACCGGGGGCTGTGCCGTCAGCCCTGCCGCCTCCCCTACGAGCTGCTCGACGAGCAGGGCACCCCCGTCGCACGCGTCAACGGCAACCGCCTGCTCTCACCGCGTGACGCCTGCACGATCGGTGAGTTGCCCGCCCTTGTCGCGGCCGGAGCAGGTGCCCTCAAGATCGAAGGGCGCATGAAGGCACCCGACTACGTGGGCACGGTCGTCGGGGCGTACCGCAGGGCGCTTGACGAGCTCGCGCAGGGGCTCGACCCCGCCCAGGACGCCGAGACAGATCGGGCGCTGCGCCGTGCGTTCAATCGAGACTTCACGAGCGCCTACCTTCACGGGGCGTCCGGCAACGACATGATGTCCTACGAGCGCGGCAACAACCGAGGCCAGCTCGCCGGCGAGCTCGTCACCATGAGGGGACGCCAGGCAGTGCTCGACCTCTCGCAGCCCGTCTCGACAGGCGACCTGCTCGAGATCCGCAACCCCGATAGGTTTGACGACTACGTCACCGTGCCCGCCCCCCACGACGCATCCGCCGACACGGAGCTCGACGTAAGGCTGCCACGCCCCATGCCCACCGGCTGCGTCGTTCGTGTCATCCGCAGCGAGCGAGGCATGGCCCAGGCGCGCGAGTACGCGGCGCGCACGTGGCCCCGCAAACGGCGCGTCGCCGTCCGCGTCGAGGCGAGGCTCGGCAAGCCGTTCGCCGTCGAGGTCTCGACGCTCGACGACGCGCACCCAGCCCTTGGGCAGGCCGGCGTCGCGCAGCGTTCGGAGGGCTTCGTCGTTGAGCCCGCACGCACGCGACCTGTCACCGCCGAAGACCTGCGCGAGCACGTGGGGCGCGTGGGGACGAGTCCCTTTGAGGTCGCCTCCTGGGACGTCGAGCTCGACGAGGGCGTGGGCATGGGCTTCTCCGCCGTGCACGCCGTGCGCGCCGAGGCGCTCGAACGCCTTGCCGAGCGCCTGCTCGCCCCCTGGCACGCACGCGCAGAACGCCTCATCGACGCCCCCTGCAGCCTCGCCGAACCCCCCGTCCGCAAGCGGGCGACACACCGCGACGGCGGCTCCGCTACGTGCGAGCCCGGCGACGTATGCGCACTCGTGCGATCCCCCGAAGCCGCACGCGCGGCGCTCGGGGCCGGTGCGAGCCGCGTGTACGCGACGGCAGACGATCTTGTGCTCGGCGCCGGATCGAGCGCGCTGCGAGACGCCGAGCACGACAGCGTGCCCCAACCAGGCGGAACGACAGACCGTGCGACGTGGCCCGAGGGCGTCATACCCGTCATGGGCGAGGTGAGCCGCTCCGCCGACGAGGGCGTGGTCGCCGCCACGCTCGGCGCGCTCGCAGCCCGCGGCGGATCCGTCGTCGCTGGCACGGTCGGCGAGCTCGTGCGCGCACGTCAGCTCCCGTCCGCCCGCATCGAGGCATGGCACACGCTGCCGCTGCACAACCTGCCGGCCTTCGAAGAGCTGCACCGTATGGGCGCTGCGCAGGCCTGGCTCTCCCCCGAGCTCTCGCTCCTCGAGATTCAGCGCCTCGCGCCTCGCGCCCCCCTCGAGCTCGGCATCGTCGTGTCGGGCCGCATGCGCGTCATGACGTGCGAGCATTGCGTCCTGCAGTCGATGGGTCCGTGCGCCAAGACGTGCCCCACGTGCGCCCGCAGGCGCCGCCCACTCACGTTGCGCGACGAGTTCGGCCGCACGTACCTCGTCACCTCGGACGTACACGGGCGCTCGCGTGTCTGGGAACCAGCGCCGCTCGACATCACGCCGCAGATCCCCGAGCTGCTGCGCTGCGGCGTCACGCACTTCATGGTCGACGCGCTGCTTCTCGACCCCGCCCAGGCCGCAGCGGCCGTGCGCACTGCCGCACGCGCTCTTGAGGACGCCCGCGCCGGCCGCGTTCCGCCGGTGCGTACCGGACGGGCCAACGCCGGTCACCTGTTCGAGCGCATCGGATAGCGGGACGACGGACCCGGCAAGCAGGCCAGCCCTACACCTCGAACGCGAGGTGCTCCGTGCAGAGGCAGGCAACGGCCCCCTCGTCGAGGTCACAGCCCAAGCCGGGGCTATCGAGCGAGATGCGCCCTCCGTCAACCACAAGCTCGGGCTTTGCGACGTCCCGGGCGAAGTAGCGCGCCGTCGAGCAAAGGTCGCCTGGGATGTCGACGCCGGGTAGCGCCTCGAACGCGGCGTGAAGGCGCTTAGAGATAGATGTGTCGAACATGCCGCCCATCCAGACCTCCGCGCCACGCTTGCGTGCCTCCCGGTAAAAGCGCAGCGCCGGCGCGACACCACCGAACTTGCCGATCTTGAGCGCAAAGCAGCGCAGCGCGGGATGCGACTCGAGCACGTGCCACGCGTCCTCTGCACACGTGACTGACTCGTCGAGGCAGATCAGCGTGTGCATCGTGGCCTGCAGGCGCTCCAGGCGCTCCCACAGACCCGCCGGTCCCTCCGCAGGTGGACGCGCGGGGTCGAGCGGCTCCTCGATGCAACGCGCGCCCAGCTCATCCAGCTCGCGCAGCAGGGCGGCGTCGGCCTCGGTGTAGCTCCCGTTCGCGTCGAGCGTGACCATGAGGTCAGGATGGTCGACGCGCACGGCACGCACGCACGCGACATCGTCGCCGGGGCGCACCTTCATCTTTATGCGGGCGTAGCCGGCAGCGACGGCTCGATCGGCGGCAGCCCGTGTCTCGTCGATGCTTCCGATGCCCAGGACGGCACCCGCCGGCACGGTCAGCCCCTCCGTCGTCCCTGCGCAGGCAGACTCCCCCGCCTCCTCGAGCAGCACGCGCCACAGAGGCAGGCCGCGCTGGCGCGCCCACAGGTCCCACAGGGCGTTCTCGAGCGCCGCGCGCGCCATGGGCAGGCGGCGCGCCTCGGGACAGGACGCCAACAGCTCCTCCGCCTGCCACGGGTCAAGCAGCGGCGTTCCCAGGACGAGCGGAACGAGGTGCTCGCTCAGAGCCCGGAGGTCCTCGCCGAGCGTCTCGGGCAGATACCACGGCGTCGTGAACGAGACGCACTCCCCCAGCCCGGCGTTGCCTCGCTCTCCCCGCACGCGCACGATGAGAGAGGGCCTCGTGCGCAGCGTCGTGCGGGCCGTCGTGATCGGCTGCACAAACGGCTGCTCGATGCGCCAGATGTCGATACGGCGCACGCAGATCCGGGCGTCATCGTGAGCTCGCAGCGCAGATCGGTCGACCTTGCCGATGCCCGTGCGCGGGAACTCGTCGAGCACGTAGAGCCGGTCAGGCAGGTTGATCTTGGAGAGCGTCTTCGCAAGCCCCTCGCGTACGGCAGCCGCCCGCGCCACTGCGGGCCCCGCATCCGCGCCCGCAGGCATCTCGACAAAAGCGACCGGGCGACGGCCCCACCGCTCGTCGCGCGCCCCGAACACGTAGGCGTCGCGCACGCCGGGCACACGCCTCAGGGCGTCTTCCACCTCCGCCGGATAGACGTTCTCACCGCCCGAGACGAACATGTCGGCCGTCCGCTCGCCCACACGGATGCGGTTGCCACGAACCACCCCCGTGTCGCCGCTCAGCAGCAGGCCGTCGGCCGCACGCGGCGTCGGCGCGTTGAGATAGCCGCCCATGACGCCCGGGCCGCCCAGGGCAAGCTGCCCGCCAACTGCGCGGGCCTCGTACCCAGGCAGCAGCTCAAGCCAGCCGTCGAACGCCTCGGTGACGGGGGCGTTTGCCACCTGGCTCGACGTCTCCGTCATGCCGAAGCTCGCCCACACGCGCGCCCCCGCCTCGACAGCGCGGCGCAGCGTCGCGGGGTTGGGAGCGGAGCCGCCGAGCAGCAGGCAGTCATAGCGCGGCAGAACGCGTGCGAGCCCCTCGCTAGAGCGACGATCGTCGGCGTCGAGCAGGTCCTGCAGCGTCGCGTCCACGACGGAGAGGTGCGTCGCGCCGAGCTCCGCCGCATCCGACAGGACGCGCGCGGCGTCAAAGCGGCGATAGAGGGCGAGAGGCGTCCCGTTGAGCACGCTGCGCACGAGCACCTGGAGGCCGCCGACGTGGTACATCGGCAGCGTCGCCTGCCACAGGCCGGCGCCCGGGCGGCTGAGACGCTCGTTGGAGGCACGTGCCGAGCCGCAGAGGTTGTCCCACGTCAGGGGCACGGCCTTGGGCGCCCCCGTCGTACCCGACGTGAACATGACGACGGCCGTCGCGGAGCCGGACGTCACATCGGTGCCCAGCACGTCCGTTTCGACGCGCGCGCGAGCACCCATCATCCCTTCGACGTCAGTCTCGGAGAGTGGATCGGGCAACTCGGCGCCGAGAGTGCCCCGAAGCCCCTCGAGGCGCAGGCGCTTCTCGGCGGACGAAAGGCGCGCGTTCAGCGTCACGAGGGCGCAGCCGACGCGCGACGCAGCCAGCATGAACGCGACGAAGGCCGACGAGTTCGCGAGGTCGACCGGCACGTAGTCGCCCGCCCGGACGCCCCGCACCGCAAGACCAGACGCCACACGACGGGCGGCGTCGTCCATTTCGGCGTAGCTCACCGTGGGGAGCGACACGCCGTCAGAGGCGCCCCGCTCCCCGTCGCACAGCCACAGGAATGGAGCGTTGGGGCGTCTGGCCAGCGTACACGCGAACGCACAGGCGAACTCGTTGCCCGTCTCACCTGACATGTGACGGCCCGGCCTACGGGAACGTCGGGAACTGGTGGAAGTCGGGGGTGCGCTTCTCCTTGAAGGCGTCGCGCCCCTCCTTGGCCTCGTCCGTCGTGTAGTAGAGCAGCGTCGCGTCTCCGGCGAGCTGCTGGATGCCGGCAAGGCCGTCCGTTGCGGCGTTGAAGCTCGCCTTCATGAAGCGCAGGGCCGTCGGCGAGAGCTGCAGCATGCGGCGCGCCCAGGCGACGCACGTACGCTCGAGCTCGTCGAACGGCACGACCGCGTTGACGAGGCCCATGTCGAGTGCCTCGGCCGCCGAGTACTGGCGGCACAGGTACCAGATCTCGCGTGCCTTCTTCTGGCCGACGATAGCCGCGAGATAGCCCGCCCCGTAGCCCGCGTCGAAGCTGCCGACGCGTGGGCCCGTCTGGCCGAACTTGGCCGTCTCTGCCGCGATGGACAGGTCGCACAGGATGTGCAGGACGTGGCCGCCGCCGATGGCGTAGCCGTTGACCATGGCGATGACGGGCTTGGGGACGACGCGGATGAGCCGCTGCAGGTCGAGCACGTTGAGACGCGGGATGTTGTCCTCGCCGACGTATCCCCCGTTGCCGCGGATCTTCTGGTCTCCGCCGCTGCAGAACGCCTCGTCCTCGTGGCGGCCGCCGTGGTTGGCGCCTGTCAGGATGATGACGCCGATGGACGCGTCATCGCGGGCGCGCGTGAACGCGTCGTACATCTCGTCGACGGTCAGCGGCGTGAACGCGTTGCGGTGCCACGGGCGGTTGATCGTGATCTTGGCGATGCCGCCGCACGTCTCGTAGACGATCTCGCGGTACTCACGGCCGGGCACCCAGACGATGGGCTCGTCGTCAACCGGCGTCTCGCCCGGACGCTGGCAGGCGCTCTCCTTAGTATCGATCTCGCTCATGTGGACCTCGCTTCTTCTCGGTAGCGTCACCGCACGCCGCCAGGGCTGGACAAACCGGCACGAAACGGCAACCAGAATATCGTCTGTCCGAGATTATGACGCAGGCCGGCCCCGCATCGCACCGGAGTACGTGACGTGGCCGTCGTACCCGCCGATTGTCCACGAGGCCGGGTGGCGCAGAGAGGTCGACACGCCGGAGCGAGACTAGCAAGCCCCGTTGAGAAACGTCCCCACCTCGCGCGCATAGCGAACGGGGTCCTCAAAGTGGGCGTCATGGCCGACGTCGGGCAGAATATGCACGGAAAGGCCGCGCCGCAGCCCTCCCGCGGCCTCGCCCAGCCTGCGCGCGACGGCGGCGTACTTAGGGTCGAGCTCGCCAGCAATATAAAGAACGGGGACGCCCTGTTCGGCAAGGGCTGCGGGGGCGTCTGCGAGGCGGGGCATCGCGTGCTGGCCCGAGCCCTCGAACGTCAGCGCCAGCGCCTCGGCGTCGTTGCGCATGCGGGCCTCACGCAGCAGCAGGCGACGCTCCTGCGGCAGCGCGCGCTGCGAGGCGAACACGGGACGCGTCTCCCAGAAGTCCATGAAGTCCGCAAGCGAGTCCCGGCGCACGCGAGCGGCAAGAGTAGCGTCCCGATCTGCGGCTTCCCGCCGGTATGCCTCGTCCGTGGGCCCCAGACCAGCGCTTTCGAGCACGAGAGCCGCTACGCGGTCAGAGTGGCCCGCCGCGTAAGCAAGCGCGACGCGCCCACCCATGGAGTAGCCCACGAGTGCAACGCGAGGAAGGCGGCGCTCGGCCGAAGGCGTGGCACCTCCCCCCACAGGAGCCGAGACCGTCTCCGGGGCAGGACGGGGCGCCACCAAAGCAGACTCCGGCGCAACGACCTCATCGATGAACCCCGCAAGCGTCGCGACAAGCTCGCCAAACGCGTACGGGGCGGGGTCGCGCGGGGCGTCGGAGCCGCCGTGCCCGACAAACTCGGGGGCCCATATGGCACGGCCAGGCAACATCTCAGCAAGCAGTGGGACAACTTCATCCCACGTGCGGGCGCTCTGGGAGAACCCGTGCAGCAGGACAACAGGGGGCGCAGACACCGCGCCGTCAAACGCCCCCCCACCGCAGCGCCCGATAGCGCACGCCACCGCGCTCGAAGAAGACGACCCGGGGCTCGGGCCCGACCGACACGCTAGACATGGCGATAGCGCTCGTGCGTGCCGGCGATCGGGAACGGGATCTCGAGCAGCGAGATGCCTGGCGTGCCGAGCAGCTCCTCGTATGCTTGCGAGAACTCCGCCACCGACGTCGCCCGACGATACGGCACGCCGAACGTCGCCGCCGCGTGGTCGAACTCCAGGTGCTGGGGCGTCAGGAACAGCCGCTCGAAGTAGTCGTCCTCCGAGCGCTGGGGCAGCAAGTCGAATATGCCGCCGCCTGCGTTGTTCAGCAGCACGATGACGACGCTCTTCGCCCGCTCTCCCCCATGGTGCGTCAGCAGCTCGCGCTGGAGGTGCAGCGCGTTGAGGTCGTGCAGCATCGCGAGGTCGCCGATGAGCAGCGTCGTCTGGTCGAAGCGCTGCGCCGCGCCCAGGGCACTCGAAACCGTGCCGTCGATGCCGTTGAGCCCGCGGTTGCACAGGACGGCGAGTCCCTTCGGTCCGCCGGCGCGATAGAACTGGTCAACGGCGCGGATGGACATGGAGCTTGCCGCCCAGAGCAGCGAGCCCTCAGGCGCGAGCTCGAGCAGGCGTCGCACGTAGGCGCCCTCGAACGCGTCGCCGCCCTCGTCCGCCCGCGCGGTGAAGCGTCGGGTAGCAGTGTCGTCAGCCGTGCGCCACGAGGCAAGGAACGCCCGCTGCGCCGCAAGGTTCTCGTCCGCGAGCGCGGCGTCTCCGGCATTGCGGCGCGCTCGGAGGGCCGAGCGCAGGGCGCCGACAAACGTAGGAGGATCGCAGCGGACGAAGAAATCCGTCGCGACGTTGAAGTCGCGCGTGTCCACGGCGTCGACGACGATTTGCATCGGCCGGTCACCCGTCGCGGGGTCGGGAGCGCAAACGGTCGTAAAGCAGGCCTTGGACACCGGGTAGCGCCCGAAGCGGATGACGAGCTCCGCACGTCCGACGCCAGGTCGTGGCTGGCCCTCGGTCCCGAACACCTCGTCGTAGGCGCTCAGCAGGTGGTCGTCGGCATAGGCGCGCAGACCGGAAAGCGGGTCTGCCACGACAGGCAAGGACAGCTCCTCCGCCAGCGCGAGCAACTCGCGCGCGTCCCGCTCGCACGAGGCGCTCCCCTCGCCCGCAAGCAGCAGGGTGTCGTGCGCGAGGATGAGGTCGAGCAGGCGGTCTGCATCCGAGGGCGCCAAATCGACGGGCGGCCTCACGATGCGCGTGCCCAGCCGCGTCAAGCGGCCCGCCGTGAACAGGCCGTCAACCGACAGGTCGGGCTTGAGCGGGTTGTCGAACGGGAAGTTCAGCTGGACGGGCCCGGCCGTGCCCATGCAGCCGTACAGCGTGGGAGAGTCATCACCTATCGGGAGGGGCGTGCCGGTCGCACCCGAGCCGCACGCGGCGCAGTACGCCTCGAGGGCCGCCTGACGCGCGAAAGCGATATCCGCCGCGCTCGACCCCGGCAGTGGCATCTGGCGAAACAGGCGCACGTGGCTGCCGTAGGCGTTGAGCTGGTCGCACGTCTGCGGCGCGCCCAAGCCCCACAGGCGAGGCGGGCGGTCGGCTGTCAGGAGCAGCAACGGCACGCGAGACGACTCCGCCTCCATGACGGCGGGATAGTAGTTGGCGACGGCCGTGCCCGACGTGCAGACGAGGCAGACCGGCTGGCCACTCGCCTTCGCAAGGCCAAGTGCGAAGAACGCCGCCCCCCGCTCGTCGACGTCAACGTAGAGGTTGAGGCTGCTCGCGTGCGCCACCATGGCGAGTGGCGTCGAGCGCGAGCCAGGGCTTACGACGATGTCGCGCACGCCGAGGCCTATGAGCTCGTCGAAAAACGCAGAGAGCCACAGGGCGGACGCCGCCGAGCTGGGCACGGCATCTGCGGCGTTGGGGCGCGGCTCGCGTAGCTCGGTACGCGTCGCCTCGACCCGCCTTGCATCCGCCGCACCCATCTCACCGGTCACGAAGTCGAGGTTAGC
The DNA here is from genome assembly GCA_018368455.1 of Coriobacteriia bacterium. Lineage (NCBI taxonomy): Bacteria > Bacillati > Actinomycetota > Coriobacteriia > Coriobacteriia bacterium. Next base: position 120,791 of record JAGZEG010000003.1, on the reverse strand, counting down.
CATGGCGCACCTCCGCCCCCTCGCCGCCGTCGAAGGCCGACAGGACGGCGCGCAGCTTCATGCCGATCTCGTCGTATTCACTATCCGCGTCGCTGCCGGCAACGATGCCGCAGCCGGCGTACACCCAGCCCTGCCGTCCGTCGAACACGCCCGTGCGCAGGGCCACGCGCAGCTCGCCGTCGCCGTCAGCCGTCATGAACCCCGCCGCGCCGCCGTACAGGCCGCGCGCGTACGGCTCGATCTGTCGGATGAGCATGAGCGCCTCGCCCACGGGCGCGCCCGAGAGCGCCGGCGTCGGATCGAGCTGCGCCGCGAGGCCAAGCAGCGTGCGCCCGCCGAGCAGGCGCGCCGACACGGGCGTCCAGAGGTGCTGCACGTTGGGCAGCGACATGATCTGCGGATGGGCGGGGACGTCGACGCCGTAGCACGTGCGGTCGAACACCTGGCGCACGAAGTCGACGACGAACGCGTGCTCGCGCAGATTTTTCGCGTCGTGCAGGAGCTCGTCGGCAAGGCGCTCGCGCTGTGCGGCGTCGGGGCTCGTGGGACACGTCCCGGCGAGGCACATGCTCTCGACCACGTCGCCGCGCTTGCGCACGAGCAGCTCGGGCGTGCACCCGCAGAAGAAAACGTCGGCGTAACGATAGAGCACGACGCAGCCCCGGGCAGGCACGTCGATGAGGTTGACGACGAGGTCGCGCGCGTCAAACGGAGCCTGCGCGACGAGGCGCTGCCTGCGCGACAGCACGACCTTGCCGACGCGCCCCTGATCGATGGCAGCCAGGCCGGCCTCGACGCGCGCCGCCCATGCGGAGCGGTCGTCGGGCTCGAGCGAGAACGGAATGGTGACGCGCACGCGCGCCGGCGCCGCCTCGCAGGCGCGCACGAAGCGTTCGACGCGGGGACGATACACGGGGCCCAGGCTGTTCACCTGCAGGAACGTCCCGCTCTCGTTCTCTATAAGCACGACCTCGGGCACCATGAGGCCCACGCTGGGAAACGACGCGAACAGCTCGTCGGTCGGCGCGGGGTTGCCGGCGTCGAAACGCGAGAACGTGAACAGGACGGGGGCGACAGACGCAGGGCCCTGCGCCTCATACTCGACCTCGCCGAGCGACGAGACGGCGACGCAGCGGCCCATGCCCAGGTAGCGCGAGGGACGGTCCTTGTCATAGAAGACGAACTGGTCGGTAAACCCGTGCGCGAGCGCGCAGAACGCGTCGACGACGTCGGCCTCAACGGGCATCGTGTACGAGAACAGCTTCGTGAGCACGCAGAACCTCCCCCTCGCCCGAGCGGCTGCGCACGGGCGTCATGGCAAGACCGCACCGGACGCGGCCACCGGATGGCGACGATAACTCGTGCCAGTATACCGACACGCCCGTCGGCGCGAGGCGCCCCGCCAGCCGATTGGACGCCTGCTCCATCTAAGCCGAGCCGCTCTTATCTGTCAGCCAGGTATTAGGAGACCCATGTGCATTCAGGCAATAATTCCAAAATCTACGAGAAGCATCAGAAAGCTCGGCGCCTCGCAAGGTGGAAACCCCGAAGCCCCACGTTACATCTTCAAATGGGATGAGACGCATGCCATCGCTATTAAAGAAGGGAAGACGCTTTAAGTGGCCAACGCCAAACGCCGGTCCATTCCCTTCGAGCGTGTAGTTATAGAGCCAAAACATCGCGGACGAAAAATAGGTCGCAGCAGGTCTGCCCGCGACACCCTCAAACGAGCTCATAATAGACGCGTAGCACTTAAAGTCCGGCCCCGGCATAGCTATCCTTCGCCCCACGAAGTCAGACGCTTTTAGAACTTCTCTGCCAAAAAGAGGATCGCCTCTCCTCACCCAGAAGCTCGTCGTGGTCGTATGTATTGAACGCGTATCAAAATCACTGGCAAACGGGGCGAGCGTCAGGGCGATATCACATCTCCCTGCCCTCAACTCTTCATCGCACGCATAGTCCGCAGCATCGGTATAACCTAAAGAAATATCAGGATTCTGCTCACAAAAGGTATCTATAAAATGAGGGCCAAGATAGCCCAGCACTCCGATTGCGAAGCAAACGGTCAACCTGTTAAGTTTGCGCATCCGAATTCGATTGATATCGTTCATGAGTTCAGAATGCGATGCCGTATCTCGTTCTACATAGCGGAGCAGCGCTTCGGCGTACTCCGTAGGAACGCAGGCGTTGCGCCCTTCATGGCGAAACAGTTCAACACCCAGTTCCTTTTCAAGGCTTCTCAGTGATTTCGTGAGTCCCTGTACGGAAATTGAAGTCTCACGGGCAGCCTTCGTAAAGCTGCCACATCGGCATGCCGCTTCGAAATACTTCAACTGAATAGTGTTCATGACCACTCCCCCTGTAGGTCATAAAGCTTTTCTATTGTAGGGGATCAAAAGCATTTGGCAATAAACCTTAAGATGAATATGCCCAACTTTTTGTACGCTTCTTAGCGCTTCCAGTAACAGAATAAACCATATGATTCATATCAGGACATGTCCAAGTCTCACAGGTGTTCATTTCAATAAACAATATTACGTTGATCGATAATTTAAGTACTGAAAAGGGGCTCATAATGATGAATGGCACAGAGCAGCATGCAATGACGCGTCGCGGTTTTGTCGCCGGAGCAGCCGTGGGCACGGCCGGGACAATGGCGCTTGCCGGCATGCAGGCCCGCGCTGACGAGGCGGCCGGCAACGACTTCCTCTCAAGCGTCGCGTGGGACAACGAGTACGACGTCGTCATCATCGGCTTCGGCCCCGCCGGCGCCTCCGCTGCCGTCGCCGCCTCCGAGGAGGGCGCCAGCGTCCTGCTCATCGAGAAGGCCCCGCTCGGCCGCGAGGGTGGCAACGCCCCCTACGCCGGCCAGGGCACGCTGTCCATCTACCCCGGTGACGAGGAGAAGGCGGCCACGTACCTCAAGGCCCTGCGCGGCGACTTCAACACGCCGTCCGACGAGATGATCGACGCGCTGGCCGTCGAGCTTGCCAAGAACCTCGAGTGGTTCGAGTCGCACGGCGCCGAGAGCGTCGAGATGGTCCCGTTCGTCGAGTATGACTACGAGGGCAGCGAGACCATGAACCTGCTCGCGGTCAACGGCGAGTTCTGGACGGGCCAGAACTGGCGCGTCATCCGCGGCGCCGCCCTCGCGGCGGAGAACGTCGACGTCTGGTACGAGTCGCGCGTCATGCACCTCATCCAGGATCCCGCCACGGGCGTCGTGCACGGCGCCGAGGTCCACAACGGCGACGAGGTCATCAACGTGCGCGCCCGCAACGGCGTCGTGCTGTGCTGCGGCGGCTTTGAGAACAACATGCAGATGATCCAGGACTACCTGCAGGTCCCGTACGGCTACGCCAAGGGAGCCCACTACAACGAGGGCGATGGCATCCTCATGGGCATCGAGGTCGGCGCGCGCCTGTGGCACATGAGCAACGGCGTCGGCCCCGACCCGAACTTCGTGAACCCCGAGACCGGCAACGCCTGCGGCTACTGCATGCAGGGCCAGCAGAGCCTCGTGAGCACGGGCTTCAGCTCCAAGAGCGTCATCTTCGTCGGCGGCGACGGCACGCGCTTCGTCGACGAGGGCAAGTCGCCGAGCCACGGCTTCATCGACTTCCACGGCACGCACAAGCACATGCACGTGCCCGTGCCCGCCTTCGCCATCTTCGACGAGGCCGCCCGCGTCGACGCGCCCATCTACACCGGCTGGTCCGAGCAGAACGAGGCCGAGGTCGAGAAGGGCTGGATCACGAAGGCAGACACGATCGAGCAGCTCGCCGAGATGATCGGCCTGGATCCCGAGGCGCTGTCGACCCAGGTCGCCACGTACAACCAGGCGTGCGCCGACGGCGTGGACGTCGTGCTCGGCCGCAGCGCCGAGACGCTGAACGCGCTGGCGGAGTCCGGCCCCTACTACGCCATGGAGCTCTCGCCCACGTACACGAACACGCAGGGTGGCCCCGAGCGCGACCCGCAGACGCGCATCATCTCCACGACGGGCGAGCCGATCCCCCACCTGTTCGGCGCCGGTGAGCTGGGCGCCCCCTACGCCGACATGTACCAGGCCGGCGGCAACCTCGGCGAGGCGTGCGCCTTCGGTCGCCTCGCGGGCCGCATGGCCGCCGCCGCGAAGGACGACGCCGTCATGGACTCGCTCGTGAGCGGCGAGCCCAAGGTCGCGACCTGGGAGGAGGCCACGGTCGAGACGGCCGAGGGCGAGTACCTGGGCACGGCCGACGGCATCGGCGGCCCGCTGACCGTCAAGGTCGCGTATGCCGACGGCACGATCAGCTCCGTCGAGGTCGTCGACCACCACGAGACGGACGGCATCGGCACGAACGCAATCGACGCGCTGCCCGCGGCCATCGTCGAGGCGCAGAGCACCGACGTCGATACCGTCGCCGGCGCCACCGTCACGAGCCGCGCCATCCTCGAGGCCGTCGACAACGCTCTTGCCGAGGCTGGCAACTAAGAGCCATTCCCGCTAGGCCGGGAGCCGAGCCCCCAGCGGCTCCCGGCACTTCTTTAGGCGCGCAATCCCCAGCGCGCCACCACAGGCGGCCTCCCGATCCTTGACACAGCATTCATGCGAGCCGGATATCGGGAGGCCGCTCTGCGTTTGCGTTCGCGACGCGCCAGGTTTGCGGGTGCCTCACGGGGGTTGGCGCCGACAGCCCGCGATCTGGCGCCACACCGGGTGGCCCGCAACCCGGCGTTGCACCAGGCGTCCCCAAAAGACGGTTCTGCCAGGTTTTGCAAAACCAGGCGCCGGAAATGGCCCCGATCTTCGGTTGTGCAAGGTTTGCGCACCTTCAAAAGGGAGGCTGCTTCTAGGCGAGATGCCGCGACCTGCGGAAATGACACAAAGCCACGCGGTTACACCGAAGATCGCGTCAACAAACCTAGCACGCCCGCAATTCGGGGCCAAATTCAGCGCCCCAAATTACAAAACCTAGCACGATCGCAAAACTCGCCCACCCAAGGGGCAACTCTTGGCAGGAAGAGCGAGCTCGAAAAGCTCCCTGCCCGCAAACGCACGATGGGCCGCCCCTCGTCAGGACGGCCCATCGTGGCAGCGCGGCGCAAGCTGTTGTCGAGACGCCGCGGATACAAGGCGGGCCGCCCCGTAGCGTACTAGACGCTACGTGAGGGGCGGCCCAACGCAACAAGCACAATAAGCGGTTGTCGAGGTGCGTCAGATGCAAGGCGGATCGGGGCGTAGCGTACTGACGCTACGTAAGCCCCGATCCAACGCCGCAGATGGCGTGCCTCGGCAAGCGCTTCTAGCAGATCTTGACGACCCAGCCCTCAGGCCCCTCGATCTCGCCGGACTGGATGCCGGTCAGCGTCGAGCGGAGCTTCGTCATGATCGGGCCCATCTCGTCGTGGCCGTTCTTAAAGACGATGGTCTCGTCGCCGTGATGGACCTCGCCCACCGCGGAGATGACAGCAGCCGTGCCGCACAGGCCGCACTCGACGAACTCGGGCACCTCCTCGAACTTCACCGGGCGGTTCTCAACCTTCATGCCGAGCATGTTCTCGGCGACGTAGATGAGCGAGCGACGGGTGATGGAGGGCAGGATGGAGTCCGTGTGGCTCTGGGGAACGACGAGCGTGCCATCCTCCTTGGCGAACAGGATGTTGGCGCCGCCCGTCTCCTCGACGTACGTGCGCGACTGCGAGTCGAGGTACATGTTCTCGTCGTAGCCGTTCTGGTGGGCCAGCATGTAGGGATACAAGCTCATGGCGTAGTTCAGGCCGGCCTTGATGTTGCCCGTGCCGTGAGGCGCCGCACGGTCGTAGTCGGAGACGCAGATCTTAGCGGTGCCGCCACCGAAGTAGGGGCCGACGGGCGTAACGAGGATGCGGAACTGGTACTCGGAGGCCGGCTTGACGCCGATGACCTCACCGGTCGCGAACATCATGGGGCGGACGTAGAGCGTGGCGCCCGAGCCGAACGGCGGCACCCACGCGGCGTTGGCCTTGACGACCTGCTTGACGGCCTCGACGAACTTGTCCTGGGGGAACGGCGGCATGACGAGGCGCTCGGCCGAGTGGTACATGCGCTCGGCGTTCATGTCGGGACGGAAGCAGACGATGTCGCCGTCCTTCGTCGTGTAGGCCTTGAGGCCCTCAAAAACCTCCTGGCAGTAGTGCAGGATGCCGGCGCACTCGGACAGCGTGACCGTGTGGTCGGTCGTGAGGCCGCCCTCCTCCCACGCGCCGTTCTTGTAGTTGCAGACGTAGCTGTAGTCCGTCGGCTGATAGTCAAACGTCAGGTGGGCCCAGTCCAGGTCCTTCTTCTCGGTCGCCATGAGCGCTCCTTCGTCGCGTCCCCGCCCCATTGCGGATTAGATACGAAAGGATAGTAAGTCGCCGGCAACGCCCGCGGCTTACTATCCCGGTTTCACCATAACCTTGCAAAGAGTAGCAGCATAAAGCCCACTACAGCCACCGCGCTACGCCTGGTAGAACTCCTTGATGTCGGCCGCCAGCTTCTTGAAGGCGTCCGTGTTGACGTAGATCATGTGGCCGGCGTCGTACAGCTTGAACGACAGGTTCTTCTTGACGTCCTCGGAGAGGTACATGCGCGCGAGATCCTCGATGGGCCCGAGGAACGGGGTCGCCAGGTCGTAGCGTCCGCCGAGCACGATGACCTTCATAAGCGGGTTGTGGCGCATCGTGTACGCCAGGTCATACGTGACGTTGGCCGTGTTGGCGCTCCACTGCGCGCCGGCCGACGTGTGCTTGTGGTTCCACTTCGGGCCGATGTTCTCGTAGTTGCTCGAGAGGTACGGCTTGTCGTAGTGGTAGCCGATCTCGCTGCCCACGATGTAGTGCCAGCCTGCATCCCACGCCGCGCTCATGGCCGAGCTCGCCGGATCGTCCTCGTCGACGCCCTCGCGGCTCGTCTGCAGGAAGTTGCCGGCATCGTTGGAAAAGCGACCGTCGAGGCGGCCGACGACCTTGCCCTCGTCGGAGAGCAGCTCGTAGCGGAAGTCGGTAAGCTCGACGCGCAGGTGCTTGCGGCGCAGGTACCTCTTCGACAGGCCGAGGAAGTCGCTCATCTGCTCGGCCAGCTCGGCCTCGACGTCCTGGTCGAGGCGGTCGCCCTTGAGCAGCGCCGGGGCGAGCTTGTCCTCGGCAAAGGCGCAGGCGGCCTCGAACAGCTCGTCGTCGGTCTTGCCCTTGGCGGCGTCGCACTTGCCGTGGTAGTTGGCGATGGCCGCAAACGTCGGGAACAGCTGCACGTAGTTGCTGTCGTTGCCCGGGATCGTCGGCGTCCAGTCGAAGATGGACGACAGCATGACAACGCCGTTGCACGCGATGCCCTTGTCCTCGAGCACCTTGCACAGCACGGCGTTGCGCGTCGTGCCGTAGCTCTCGCCATAGAGGTAGATGGGCGAGTTCCAGCGGCCCGTACGCTCGAGCCACGCGTAGATGAAGCGGGCGAAGCACTCGGCGTCCTTGTCGACGCCCCAGGCGCGCTCGGGCTTAACGCCCTTCGCCAGGTCGGACCAGCCGGTGCCCAGCGCGTCGACAAACACGACGTCGGACTCGGGCAGCAGCGTGTAGGGGTTGTCCTCGATCTGGAACGGCGCGGGGCCGATGCGACGGTCGCCGTTGGGGACGACGCGGCGCGGGCCGATGCCGCCGACGTTGATCGGCACGCTGGCCGAGCCAGGGCCACCGTTGTACGCGAACGTGACGGGACGGGCCTGCGCGCCACCCTGCGGGTCATCGGCGACGTAGGACAGGCAGAAGAACGAGCCGATGGGCTCGCCGCAATCCTCGCGGATGTCGACGTGGCCGGCAGTGGCGGTGTAGGCGATGGCCTGCTCGCCGGACTGCCACGTGAACTGCGCACTCACGGGCGCGGGGTGCTCGCGGAACTCCTTCTTCGGCTTGTCGGCGCAGCAGCCAGCCTTCTGCTCGGGGCAGCCCTCGCAGCAGGCGGTGGACTCTTCGGACATGCATGCCTCCTCACTAGAGCGGATAGACAGGCCTGATTATGCACGCATGGCGATATGACGGGGTGGGAAGTTGGCCCATAGGCAGCAAAACGGCATCCAGGGGCGGCTCGGTGGCCAGAAAGCGAGGATGTGCATCGCGCCCTGGCAGCCCCGGCGTGGCGGCGTCTTGCCGACCTGCGGGTTTGCACCAAACGGGAGAGGCCCCTTCGGCATACACACGCCAAAGGGGCCGCCCTGGGAATACACGCCGCGCGATTCTGGCCAGAAAGCGCCTTCGCGGCGACGGGAGGCTACGAACGACCCGAGCGACGACGTGCACCACGGGCCACGAGAGCCACGCCAGCAGCCGCGCACGTCGCTCCGCCGAGCGCGAGGCCCAGCCACGCGGCGGCAGGAACGCTCGCGTCGCCCGTCTTGGGGATCTGCGACGCCGGCTTCCTGTCAACTGTCGGCTTCTTGCCGTCATCAGGCCGTGCGGGCTCGTCGGGATCCGGATCTACGGGCGCCCCCGCGTAGGCGTTCTTGAAAACGATGCCGCCCACAGGGTAGTCGATGGACGGGACCAGCGTCCCGTCGCCGTTGTCGACGAAAGATATCGTGAAGTCAACGGCATCAACCTCGGCCGTCACGCCCTCGGGCACTTCGGCCGCCTGGTACGCCGTAAATCCGACGCGCCATCCGCGCAGGCCCTCCGCCGTCGTGAACTCATTGACCGGGCCGCCGATCGCTGCCATGAAGGAGAGCCACGCGGAGTCGAGCGCGGGATCGAGCGGCGTGAACGTCACGGTGCCGTCAGCCGCGTTCGTCGCACTCGCCCACGGCTCCACAGAACCGGGCGTCTCGTCAGACGTCGTGATGCCGTAGCTGAACTCCCCCGTAGCCTGGTCGCGCCCCGTCAGCACGTTTTTCGCCACGACGATCGGGGCCGTCACGTCGGTGAACGCAGCGACATAACGGTTCTCGAACGTGAGGACGGGCTCCTCCGGTGCGCCGTCTGCCGTCGAGAACGACCGCTCCTCACGGGCGACGCCCCACGTACCGTCGGCGTCGGGAGCGTAGCCGTACGTCGTAACGAGAACGGAGAGCTGCGTGGGATCGTCCTCGCCCACGTTGACGACCACGGAGCTCCTGCGCGTGTCGTAGGTGACGCCATTCGCGCGCCACCCGTCCATGGCGAGCGCGTTTGTGGCGTCCATGCGCTCCTGGACGTCGCCGCCAGAGGCAATAATCTCGCTTAGCTCGCCGTAGGTCAGCCCGGAGAACTGCGGGAAGCGCTGAGACATGGCGGGGTTCGTCGCGTCCCCGGGAACGTCCTGAACCAGCGTGTACACATACGACCCGCCGACGTCTTGCGGACCTGCTGCGAAGCCCGCAAGTAGCGGCATCGTCGCAAGGCCGTCGGAGACGCCGCTCACGGGGTGTGCGTCGGCCTCCGTCAGCTTGGCCGCGGCGTCTGCGCCCTCATCGCCGGGCAGGGACTCGCGTGGCACGAGCGTGAAGCCGAACTGGCCCTGCTGGATTGCGGAGCCCTTAAGGGACACGCCGACCGTCAGGGGCAGAACGTCGCCCAGTACCGTATCGGCAGCAGGAGCCTCGCCCACGTATGCATTGCGGAACACCAGAGCATTCTCTGGCGCGTGGGAACCCTCCCTGCTCGAGAACAACAGCATGGAAACGTCCTCGACAACCTCGCCGCTCTGTGCGTCGATGCGGTTCACGAAGCCCAGAGCCATGTAGTCGACCTCGACCGCACCGTTGGCGCCCTGGAGTACAAACGCGTAGAGCTCGTAGCGCGTCGCGTCGTAGGAGATGCCGTCCAACTGCCAGCCCGCGTGGAGCTTCGCACGGTCGGCATGCGAAAACTCGCCGTCGAGATCGCCCCACATAGGATCGGCCTGCCAACTGAACGCCCCGAGCTCGCCATACGTCTTGCCGGCCACGTCGGCGAAGTCCGGGTCCTCGGCAAGCAGGGGGTTCGTCGCCTCGGCAGGAATGTCCTGCATCAGGAAGAACCGGTAGATGAGGTTGACCTCTTCGGGCTCGAACGAGGCGTTGGCGAGTAGGGCCTGGTAGTCAATCGCGCCTGCCTCCTGCGCAGCACCGCTCGTGAAATGCGTAGTCAAGCCGGAGAGCTTGGCGGCGGCCTGCTCATACGACGCGCCAGATGTGTCCTCGTTGCCAAGATCGCCCACCGGAACGAGCGTGAACGAGAACTCGCCCGCGGCCATCGGACGCCCGTCAAGGGCGATGCCCATGCGCGCGGCACCTTCCTCGCCGTAGTCGAGCGCGGGATCGGGATCCGGCTCGGTGGAGGGGTCAACGTAGACGCTCGGGAACTTCACGTCGGCGTTGCCGCCATCGAGGACGGGCGACGGGCGCGCGGAGACGCTCGGGACGGCCCCATCGTCCGGGCTCACCGAGACGCGCGTGATCCACGTCTGGGTAGCGAGCGCTCCGTCATCGCCCGCCAGGACATCTATCGCGTAGGAGACTGCAAAGGAAGGATATGACACGCCGTCGAGCTGCCAGCCGTCCATGAGCAGGGCAAGCTCCGCGTCGGAAGGCTGGCCTGCGATGACGCTCTCCAGGGAGCCTACGCTGCCCACCTGGGCGGCGATCTGGCCGTACGTCATACCCGCGAACTGGGGAAGCGCCGCGTCCACGGAGGGATTCGTCGCGTCGGCGGGGATGTCCTGGCGCAGGTCGAACACGAACGTCTTGCCGGCGTCAGCGGAGGTGAACGAGAGGTCTTCGAGCAGGCCGAAGAGGCGTTCTCCGCCCGCGCTCGTGTTGGCGAAGTGGGCGTCGGACGCGGAGAGCTTCGACGTCGCGTCGCCCGATGCGGGGTCGCCCGTGGAGGGGCGGCCCGTCATCGTGAACGAGAGCTCGCCGGGTTCCATGTCGCGACCGCTGAGCGTGGCAAGAAGGTAGAGCGAGACGTGATCGGCGTAGGCGTAGGGGGCGACGGGAGCGGGAGCCTCGGGGACCTCCTGGGTGGGGCCGGGCGACGCGGCAACGGAGGCGTTGGTGGAACCGAATGACGCCGAGGTGTCGGGGGCGTCGGGAGCTTCCTGGGTGGGGCCGGGCACTGCGGCGACAGGGGCGTCGGCGGAACCGGACGATGCTGAGACATCGAAGCCGTCGGGATCCTCCTGGGTTGAGCCGGCCGAGGTGCCAGGGAGAGCTGCGGCATCGAGAGCATCGGAAGCTTCGTCGAAGGCGGCGGAGGCGAGAGCGTCCTGAGAGGAGCCAGCAAGAACGCCCGGGGCTGCTACGGCATCGAGAGAATCCTGGGCAGCGTCGGTGGCCACGACATCAAGATCATCAGGGACCTCGGGGGCTACGAGAGGCGCAGTAACGGGGAGCTCAACAGCGACGTCCTCGTGGTTGGGCTGGGCAAAATCAACCGCAGAAGTCAGGTCTGGAGAATTCGAAACAGTGGGGCCAACGGGAGGCGTCCCACCGGCCGTCGTCCCTCCCCCGGGCTCATACTCCGCCGCCCAGGCAGGGCTAAGCGCACATGCCAGGCCGAAAATCACCGCGAGAAGTGCCGGGGCGAGCCACGGAACGACGTCCCGCCTGCCCCGGCGCATCGAAGGCGTATTCGTCGTCTCGGGCACACGGAAGCTGCGTAGGACCATGGCAACCGCCTTTCGTCCGTTCTGCAGCGTGCAGGCAATCCGCCGCACGCGGTATCGCAGTGGAAGAACCGCTATATGTGGGATTATACGGACAGAAGGCGCCCCACAGATTGAGTTTACCTTTGTGGAAGGCTTTTTTACTGGCGAGCGGAACGAATGGATCCGCACGCGCATCGAACGCGGCCCGGGAATACCATTCCGGCGAGCGGTCGAAGGAGCCCGTGGCGTCGGGGGCAGAAAGCTCACGGTTTGCTGCCGACGGGGATGCATCTTGCCGTTGGCCCGCCGATTCATGGACAAGAACGCAAGCCGTGTATGGCGCATCTGGCGAAAGCCGATCCGCCTGAAAGCTCTTCTCAAGAAAACCGCAGGTCAGCGGCCTGTGCCCACCGAACGCCCATCCCAGCCGGCAACCGAGCCATGCACACCTCGGCTTTCTGCCCGCGAGGCACCGCCCGCGCGACAAAGAGGCGGCGCCCAGCATCGCGAGACCCCTCAAAAAGCGAAGGGCGCCCATCCCAAAGGACGGGCGCCCTTCTAGCAGCGGTCTACGCGTCAGCCGCCGCAATACATGTGCGATCCGCTATGCCTCGCTGTGCGAGATCCAGGACTCGTCGGAGGGGTTGTCGCGGAACTTGCGCAGGCGTGCGACATCGGCCGGCTGCACATAGCCCTCAGCAGCCGCGACCTCAACGAGCGTGTCGAAGTCGCACAGGCTGTCGTGCGCAAAGCCCGCCGCCTCGAAGTTCGCCGCGGCTTTGGCCATGCCGTACGTGAAGATACTCACGACAGAGAGTACCTCGGCACCGGCATCGCGCAGCACCTGGGCGCATTCGATGGAGGAGCCACCCGTCGAGATAAGGTCTTCGATGACGACGACCTTGGCGCCAGGCTCGAGCCGGCCCTCGATTTGGTTCTTGCGGCCGTGGTCCTTGGCCGAGCCGCGCACATATCCCATCGGCTTGCCGAGCTTGTAGCCAACGATGGCCGCGTGAGCAATACCGGCCGTCGACGTGCCCATGATGCTGTCGGCCTGCGGGAAGCGCTCGGCAATGAGCTCGGCCAGGCCGGACTCAACCGTCTCGCGCACCTCGGGGTAGGACAGGATGAGACGGTTGTCGCAGTAGATGGGGCTCTTGATACCCGAGGCCCACGTGAACGGCTCGTCGGGGCGCAGGAACACCGCCTTGATGGAGAGCAGGCCCTTCGCGACGTCTTCCTTGGTGACCTTCGATGCCATGAGCGGGACTCCTTCAATCGAGATGTATTACATCGAGACAATGCCAGCGTTCCTCTGATGGAAAGATGTCAGGTCCTAACAGGATAAGCTTATCTTCGATACCGTCACCATAGCATCCCCTTGCACTTTAGAGTCCCCGATGCTTCAGAAAAATCTAGAGTCCCGCATTCGACGCCGTATCATTTTAACTTTAACGATCGGAATTCCATCCGTTCTTCACGCATGTTTCATACGCATAATTCCGAAGCAGAGGGGGAATTTCATCAAGCTTAAGATGGACACTTTCAAGAGCAGATGTTTTGAAAGAATCCCAGTCCGTACCGCAGCCAGCACGGAACAGGGCAGCATCAACAGCTGCACGGACCAATCCCCAAGTAAGACCAAGAGGCTCCTCAGGCGTAGTGACATCGCTAATCCGAAGCGCGTACTCTTTTACACGATTGGTTAGGGTCGGCCAAGTTATACCAAAAAATCGAAACCCTTCCTCATACTTCGATGGGTCGCAGCGATAGCCTGCCCGACGAGCCACTTCATCGACGAGCAGCATCATCCCCTCGTCATCTAAGGCTTCCACACCCTCCTCTAGAAGCCCTTCAAGCCGATCCACACGCGCCTTTTCCTGCTGCATGGCGGCAAGACCCGAGGGATCCGGAATAGTCTCCATATCTTCGGGGAGCAACACCCGTACAAAATCCGCCATTTGGCTATTCCCAAATGGGCCCATGAGACAATGATTCAGAAAAGACTCAGTGCATCCGCATCCGCATTGAAACAGCACAGCGTCCCTGAACAACAGCAGCATCTCAGCAAAATAACCCTCTATATGGAGATGGGATTCTTCGCCCTGCGGAGCGATCTGTGCGGCGATGCTATTCATGCCTTCACTAAAGCCATTGAACAGCGAGCCGAAATCTCCCTTCACAAAGACCTTACCCGTCTCATAGCACAGTCGGTGATACGCCTCTGAAAATGTATCAGCTAACAGGTAATCGCAGCCTTCGCTATCGGCCTCGCCACCGTCTCCGAAAGCAGAGGCGATTGGACGCTCAACGTGAGGTTCGATATCCAAAGATCCTGAAGGAGATATTTTGTATTCATAAGCTCGATTACCTGAAGATGCCATGGTATTCTCCTTTGAGTCGCTCTCTGCCGTCTGGCTGGCCAAGGACCTGCTTATCTCATCAACATACCTTCTCCTTTCATTAATATATAACTTTCTTTCATCAAATAGATATTTGATTTTTTCATCATCTAAAGCCGTTATATCTTGAATGTACGTTATAAAGAAGTCGGGTATCTCATCGATCGGCAAGTACACACTCTCAAGTGAGGATGCCAATTTATCAATGCCGAGCTCCTCCGAAGCGTATGGCTTGGAAGCGAAATAGCGATAGAGAGCCGCATCAATAGCAAGTCTTATAAAACTCATGATCATCTGAGAGGGATTTTGGATGATATCCACACCATAGCAAACCTGACTACCAACCAGGCGCCTCAGACTCAATGAGATTCTCCCATAATCTCCGGTGGGATCATCAGAGAATAGGCATTCATCGATCCCAGCGTCTACAAGACCTTTTTGGAAAGCCTGAAAAGACCCGAGTGCCCCCTTGAAGTTCGATACAAATCTCACTCGCTCGCGTACGATTTGACGAACCTTGGGATTTAAGGAAGAACAATCAAGGAGGTGATAACTCCAATCACAGCCAGCCCCTGTCGGTTGGTCTCCTTCATAAAATGGCCGAGCACGAGATGCATCTCCTTGAAGATATTTATCAACCTCGTCCTCAATAATCCCCCTGAACGATTCCCATAGCCAGGGATCATAGAAGGATTTATTTCTTAATATTCGAAGTTCGATCCCCACGGCTACAATTTGTTTTTGATTAAAATCAAATTTAATATCGGCCCCATATTTCTTTTCCCAAAATGCGCGTTCGGTCATCCAGGAAGGCTTGGACAGCATCCGGTCCATGCTCATGCCAGACCGAAATAAAACAGCGTCATTGATAATTGACAAAAGCTCGTCAAGCGCCTCCGGTGCATATGGCTCTCTAAGCGAGCATGACCGATAGCCATAGCGCAAGATTTTGTACTTCTCATCAACACCTGCTTTCTTTATCCTTTCTCTTATATCATTTTCGACTGTTGTTAAAGTATTTATACCTTCATTTATAAATCTATATTCATTATATTTTTTAATTGACTCGTTTAGAAAGGTTAGAAATACCTCAGATTTACGCATCTTCATATTATAGATATGTGATGTGCAGAATTTCTCGTAGTTTAATCCAAGAGAGCATGCATGCCAGTCACCGGATGTACTGACATCGTTCAATTCCCGGTCAATTGCTTGTTTGTATACATCCGCAGGCTGCTCAAGCACTCGAAGCATACCGCTGAGATCGAAATAGCGTGGCCCTAGGATTTCAGCCGCTTCTTCATCTTGCTTATTTTTCGCTGCAGTAATGAATGGCGACGATATTAAAGCAACAATACATAAAAGCCCAATTACTAAAATAGTAATGCCAGCTAACACGAGAGCAGTTTTGACAGCAACGTATAGCGTGAACCCAAGAAGGATCAGAAGACCTCCGGCGGATCCGCAGCATGTTCCACATATTACATACA
Source organism: Coriobacteriia bacterium (assembly GCA_018368455.1). Taxonomy (NCBI): domain Bacteria; kingdom Bacillati; phylum Actinomycetota; class Coriobacteriia; species Coriobacteriia bacterium. The sequence continues at coordinate 105,300 of JAGZEG010000003.1, read as the reverse complement.
CGTATGTGCGACGCGGGCGTTCCATCAGGCACACACATCCTTTCCAGGCGAATTGCCCTACAGCCCCAGCGCTTTCTTGGCAGCGGCTACACAGTCGCCAGTTGCGTAGAACTCGGGCGACACCGCACCAAGCAGGCTAGCGTCGATGTGCTGGAGGCCTTCGATAACCTCCAACGGAAGCAGGCAAGGCACGTCCGGGATGAGCGCCGAGGAAGACCTCTTCGGCACGCACACAACGACGGGCTCGCACTCTTCTAGATCCGTTGTCCTTGCGTCCCTGCAAAGGGCATCTGAAAAGCCCTCTACCATCCGGAGTCCTTCGAAGCAAAGATGTTAATTCTGAAGCTGGCAACGCGACGGCTCACACCACTCTCGCGATCTCGCAATGTCAGGAAGTACCGATCAGAGGGGAAAGTCTTCGCGCCTGGGATCAGAGAGAGCCCCACGTGCATCGTGCGCTGCGGCGGCTCGGGTGAAGTCCTGTCTGCAAAAACGACCTGCACCGTGGTGATGGGCGTCCCCGCCTCATCTGCCACAAACAAATCGTATGCCGCGGCAGCCACTTTGCCACCTACGGGCTCCGTTTGCAGCAGGTCAATGTTGAACGGAGAACTTCCGATGACAGGCCGCGTATTTACGGCTTCGAGTTGCGCGGGACGCGCGGCAACGCTTGCCTTACCTCTACCGACGAACCGGATGACCGGCACGCACATCTCCTGAAGCGACAAGCCCCCGTGTACGAAGCGGTCCCCTTCGCCGGGCGCCATAACGAGAGAGGCGTCGCGCGGCGTAAAACCCACAAGGTCCGCTCCGCCAACACGATCCAGATTCACCTCGAGCAGCCTATCCGAATGCGCGCCTTTTCGAGCGACAATGAAGCGTTGCCCGTCCTCAATGTGAACGCCCTCGACATCCGCACAGTTCGCCGTATCAATTGGCAGAGGCTCGGCAGTGTGGAAGAAACCATGACCCGACGTAATGACAACACGCGAGCCGCCGATGCCGACGATCATCTTCACAAGTGCCACGAGCTCATCAATGGAGCGGTCGCACGCCTCGAAAACTGGCGTCTCGGCGTCTGGTTTGCCATCGGTAGCGGCCATAACGCTATGGTAGAGATACACCACGCGCGCGTCTATCACCAGAGCGCGCCGCGCGTCCGTTCCCATTCCAGCAAAATCCGCGTAGCGGACCGCAACGGCATTTTCGTCCCACCGGCGTAGGACAGCCTGGCACTGCCTCGCCCCTTGCACGGGCAGGCCGTCTACTCTAATCGAGAAGCGCTCAGTTCCTGCCTGAGCAGGCTCCTCCATTGGCGCATCTTCATACGGAGCGGTCATCTCCAGCGCTCCATGCGGAAGCAGAGCAGCCGTGCCACACCGCGTAGCGCTGGGGAGCACGGACTGAACAGCGGATAGTGTGCAAGTCCCCTTTAGGTCCCTCTCCAGACGATCAACAAGTTCGAGCGCCATCTCGTAACGCAATGCGTCGGAGACAACCACATAGGTGCGCGTCTTGTCAGAGGACGGAACCTCGTTCATGAATAGATGCTCCTGGCGAGGAATGCTATCGACGTAGCCCTGGGCAGCAACATCGCGCTCGATAGCCGAGCTCCACATGTCGCACAGAGGGCGTAGGCAGCCGCGCGCATATACGCCCTCTGCCGCATCCAGCAACGTCTTAACAGCATCGCCCACGGCTGGTGAGGGCAGATCGAGCAGGGCACGGCGCGCCGTGACATGCAGGTGACGATAGGCCGTATCCGCAGCACTCAGGCGCGTTCCAGCCGAGACCGCGAAAGAGGTCTCCCGACCCATGCCGCTCGTTGTTCCGCGGACATCACCGTCGGATGAAATCCCCTGGCCCGTATACGCAGTCCACAGCTTCTCAGCATCCGGATGATCGGCAAGGGCCAGCGCAATATCTCGCTGCGCCTCAAGCAGCTCTGAGTAACGCGCGAGAGAGTCCCAGCATGGTGCAAAGAGCCGATACCAAAGACCATCCCGAGCCGCCTCGCGCGTCTCTTCAATCACGGAAGCGTCGAGCGTCGCCGCCCGCGCACGGTCACATAGCAAGCGGATGGAGCACTCTTGGGCTGCGGGAAACACGGCAACGCGAGCCAGTCGAGAGGCATCCATATGCGCAAACATTGCCGAGAGGTCGCACGCCTGCTCAGCATCCCGGCACATCTCGAGCAGGTCGGCCCTATCGGCGCCCGGCGTGCGATCCCACGCGCGGAGAAGCCACTGACACCACTCGCGATGCCTCACCGAGATAAGCGCCGCATAAGGTCCTAGCTTATCGGCAGGCAGCGACAAGGAGGCAGCCGTGAGCAAAATGTGACGAACAGCCCTGCTTATTTCGGCAGGGAGAGACTCCCCATCCCCAAAGCCGAGCCTCCTGAACAGAAGTTCCGCAAGATCCGCGTCACTTCCGGCCTCTTCCAAGTCGGCACGCATGCGCTTGAGACCTTCGGCACCCTCTCGCCACGCACGCGTTATGTAGGTGACGATCACATCTTCGGCACACGGGGCATTCTCTTTCGAAAGCGCAAGCGCCATGACAGCCAGATCCAACTCGCGCGGATCCTGAAACAGCAGATCATCGTTGTCCACACGCGAGAGGTCTCGATCTTGGATAGGCCGGGAGATGGCACTTCCCGCCGTGCCCCGAGCCGCATCTCGCGAAGAGGAAGACGCAGCCCTTATTATCGCCCTTATGTTCAATCGCTTGCGGAGAAACCGCTTGTGACGAGCAAGGCCAGCACGCATTTCGATGGTATCCGACGCTCGAAGCTCAGAAAGCACGAGCGAAGTCCAATCGGCTTGGAAGCTTTCGGCGTAGCGCTCGACATCCGCAAGCCAGTCAAGCTCGCTGCTCGAGGTTCGGGCGGGCCGGCGTCGATATATGAGGATGCCCGCCGGGTCGCCAGGCGCCGAACGACTCAAGCCATCCGTATCATGCCCATCCGTAAACGCGTTAATCGCACATTTGAGCTCAAAAAGGTGATTGGGCTCCTCAATTAGAAGCCGGACGCCTTCGGGCAGTTCGAGGGATGCAAGATCGGCCTCGAACTGTCCGTCGGGATCATGCCAGATCACGACACGGTGGCCTTCGGATCCGTGCTCTTCTTCCCCATCCGCAGCGGTGGGTGCAAAGAGCGCAGCGATACGCGCTTGGATGTCAGTTTTCTTCGACATGGCGAGTAACCTCGTTACTTAATCTTAGCCAGCACGTCTTGGAACTTCGCGTAGTTCACTTTTACGCCGTCGTCGAGGTCGATCTCGATCATCTGATCTGCCAGGTGATGCAACTTTTCCTCGAAAGGTTGCGTCTCGGCCAGCTGGGCCTGAAGCTTGGCGATGCGCTTGTTGAGACGCACCTGCTGGGCGCCACCAAGCTGGTCCGCCTCGGCCTCGAGCTGCTCGATGCGAGTGCGATAACGCTGCTGTAGCTCATGCACGTAGTCGGTTCGCACGCGAGCGAGTAGGTCGGGCTGGTAGCGGTGCAGGTAGGTCAGCGCCCGGAAGCCGCCTTTCTTGCCAGAGTCAAACAGCCAGTAGATGGGGCGCTTCTTGTACGTCTGACAGTGGTCAGCGAAGAACTCCTTGCAGAAGTAGGAGCGAACAGTGTCGCGCGGAGTTCCCTTGGCGGCGGGGTCAAGCGCATCCGCGACGAAGGCAAGGTTCTCCTCAAGTGTCTCTTCGCCATAGGCCGCCACGAGGAAGTCAGCAAAGCGCGCGACGATGTCGTCCTCGAAGTACAACTCATCGGTGATAGGGATAATGGCGTCGGCGTCAGGCATGAACCGCACGTTGTCGGGGTCGGGCATCTTGGCGAGGTAGTTCTGGAGCGTGTCGCCCTGGTTGGCGAGGACAAGTCCATCGACGTCGAGCGAATAGCGCCCGAACATACAGCCGACGGCATAGCTGATGAGCGAGACGATGACGTCACGCTTCGTCTGAACGTAGCGGTTGCCCTTGAACGAGTCGGGAATCTCTTCCTCGGTGTCGAAGATGCGCGTGACAGAGACGTACTTGTCCTCGACCTCGATGGGCACCTCCCCCACCATGTCATAGATCTCCGCAAAGATGCGGTTCAGCTCCTCCTCGTTGCGCTTGAGCTGGTCGAAGCGGGCATTGACTTCCGCCTTGTGGGCGGCGTACTTGTCAGAAAGTGTTCTTAACATAAAACCTCTTTAACTACATAATAAAAGTTCTATTTTGTATTAGTTCTTATTGTTTTCCATATTAGGTCTCCATAAATATTTTTATGTTGGATAAGGAATTTTGTGACATATAATTCACTAGCGCAGCTTGTCTTTATGGAGAGACATGAGTGTTCTAATAAAAGCGAAGCATCGTCTTCAATTCTATCTAAATAGAATTGAACTTCAATTGTTTGGTTAATAGATAGGTAATCTTTACATATATTCTTATTTAAGATATTCCATGATATATCATTAGAATCAATAAATGATATATCTTCAATAGAAAAGGAGTGCGAAATATTATCTATAACAGAAGGTGCTATATCTAATATGAATATTAGAATTGGGTCATCCTGATGTTGCTCAAAACGTTTATCCCAAGGTTCGTAAGATACCTTCCTCAAATACACATACATAGCTTCCTCCTTGTTTTCTTCAATAAGTTTATTTTTCGAAAAAAATCTTGATAGTTCATTACTATTAAAATCAATACATGAATTTACTATATTTGATTTTGCTTTATCTTCAATTATATTTTTCGAGTGATTCATGTCTAAAAAGGGAAGTAGAGAAATAGATCCAACTTGAAAATTCAAGGTAGGAGATATAAAATATAGAAAATCTTTAATAATATTAGAGTTTAGAAATGCTAGTATTATAAATGTATCCTGCATATGCTGTTTCAATATGATAGCCGGGCTTGCATCATCAAAATAAATAGTATTTTGATTATATCTAAAGCTTATTAAGCTTGATGATATTTTACTCCATGTAATTGTATAATTATTAAAATACTTTGCAGCACCGGTTCCACTTCCGGAGAACTCTCGAAGTTCTTTACCGTTGTCTGCCCACCAAACAACATGCGCCTGATTGCCAAACCATCGACGAAAAGCGCCACCTTTGGTATATTCGCTCCATTTATTACCAATATATTTATTTGAAATTTCAAACCATCTTCGCAAATATTTATCATTATTCCCTGTAAATATCCCTTTTATAATTGCATCAGATAGATCACTGAGTGGCATGCCTTCATGAAACGCTTTGCGCATGGAGTCGCTGGCCCAGTAGGCGATGGGGGTGCCAGGGATATCCTTGAAGGTGCTGGCGTCGGCCCGGTAGAAGTAGCCGCAGGTGGGGTCGGCGATGGCGGTGCGAGTCTTGGGTGCCTGAACGGCCGCACCAACAAACTCGGACAGGCGCACGTATCCGCCCTTGTAACTTGCGATGTGAGAGTTGTGGAACGTGAACGTGCAGATCGGCACAGTGGCGCCTGCAAAGCCCGAGTATTCGAGCTGGACAAGCGACGTAATAGTCTTCTCGTCGATCATCATCGCACGCAACTTCTCATAGCTTCCGATGAACATCCAGACAAACGGTGTCATCATGCCGACGTCACCGTCAGGGCCAGCCATTTCGCAGATACGCACAATAAATGAGGAGAACAGGTCGCTCTTTACTGTCGGATAGTTTGTCTTAATCCACTTTGAAAGCCAGGGACCAAAATTGCTTGATCCCATGTAAGGCGGATTCGCCACGCAGAGGTCGAACGTGCGGCTGACCGCCTCGCATGCGTAGAGCATGGCGTCGAGCTTCTTCTCTATGGCGCTATCTAGCAGACTATGCACCGCGGCGTTGCGGGCCTCGCGCAGCGATGCGATCTGCACGGGCGTCACGCGCAGGAGGCTGCCAACCTCACCGAGATGGGCCACGGCGTCGAACAGGTCGCTCTCCTCATCCGCCAGACGGCCCAGTTCCGCCCGCTCCTCTTCATCGAACTCAACCGGAGTAAGCACGCGAATGTCGGGCCGCACGCCACGCGAGAAGAACCGGCGATCGCGACGTCGTGCAGCAAGCGACAGAACGAGTACGGCAATCTGGGCCGCACGCTCGTCAATCTCCATACCATGTAGGTTCTTCGTCAGGATGAGGCTCGGAATCTCGGACGCGCTATAACCGACTTCCTCATACATCGTATAGAGCAGCTCAAACGCATAGTCCAGGATGTGCGCCGACCCACATGCCGGATCGCACAGCGTTATCTCCTCAGGGCTGCTCACACGCTTGACGTTCTCAGCGCCCTCCCCCGGCTCGATGTAGTAGGCCATCCGCTCGCGCAGCGTGGAATCGGGATGGCTGAGCATCCACAGGCGTCCCAACGTGTTCTCCACCATGTAGCGCACAATCCAGTCGGGCGTAAACAGCTGCGTGGCGGGGCCCATCTTCCGGGCGTCCGCCTTCTTGCCCTTCTTAAACCCGGCGAATGCCTCGTCTTTGAGCTCCGTGTTGTAGAACTGATACATCCAGCCCAGGATCTTCTCGTCAGACCACAGCGGGGTGTTGTCCTCGTCCTCGGAAACGTCGGCGGAGCCCTCTTCGTCAGCGAGCGCCCTGGCGGGAAGATCGGTCACGAGCTTTCCGACCACGCTGTCGGCACGCAGCAGGCCATCGGGCAGCATCAGCGCATCGCCGGCACCCACCCGGGCGAACACCTCGGGCAGGCACTCCGCCAGCTGATTGCACTGGGCGATCAGCAGCGCCCGGAACAGCGCCTCGTCGTCACCTGCCGTCTTGAGCACGAGCACGTCCTGACGCGACAGACCCGGCAGATCGAGGCTCGTCGCCTCGCGCAGCACCTGCGGCTCAAACGCGTCGGAGGCGTCAGAGAATATGCGCGTGTGCGCGGGCAGGAAGTCGTTGACCTCCATGAAGCGAATGGCCACGAAACGGTTGAACCACGAGAACGCCTGGCGTTCCACGAACGACTCATAGCGCTCCTCTTCTGACGTGCCCGGCTCTTCGTCTAGGCGGCGCAGCAGCTCGCAGCGCTGAGCAATCTCTTCGTTGGAGAGAACAGCGCCCGCAACTGTCGTGTACGCATCGACCCCCGAGCGGTTCTCAGGAGTCAGGCGATACGTCCAAGCGCGGCGCTTCACGCCCTCAATAAGCGCACGACGGGCCCAGATGGAGTATTTCTCAATGGCGGCAGTGTCCATAGCGGCGTCCTTCCGTGGTCTTGTGTGATTTGCTAGCCCACAAAGCGGATGCTGTCATGGCCGGCTAGCTCGCTCACAAGCCGGTCGGCAACCTTACGCATGTACGCCCGGATTTCTTCCTCGGATCGCAGCGTGCACGGCGGCAGCACATCGCTGCGTCGCACCAGACGAATGTCATCGGGTCGCGCAACGGGCATGGCAGCTGATCTGACAGGTCGAGATGGGATGGGACTGTGATCAGGCGAGCCAGCGCGGCTCCCAGCACTCGTCGCAATACGCGTCGTCACGACGGGGTGCCCACCCCCCGAAGACCCCACGCTCTCGCACTGCCGAGCGATGCGCTCTCTCTCGATCTGCTTGACATCACGCTGGAACGCATCCTCAACTGCACCGACCCCGTTGTCGGTCAGCACAACGACCTTCTGCTCCATAGCAGCAAGTTGCGTCATGGAAGTCGCGCTATGAATCCCGGATTCGAGGCTCTTTTTGCGCTGCTCAACATCGGACAGCGCCCTCTGAACGTTTGAAGAGAGCGGCTTCTTCGAAGCGTCTCGCCCACTCGTCTCAGATGACCTGCCCCCGCACGCAACCTCCTTGTGGGCTGCATCCTGGATCACACGCCACGCGTCCTCGCACCGGTTCAGCAAATCGCGACGCCGGGCATCAAGCTGGCTGTCGTAAGCCCGTGACACGCTGTCTGTCAGATCAGAAAGATCACTGATCGAGCGGTAAGGCCGATCCTGAGCGATGATCGCGCTCATACGAGTAAGTGCGTCCTTTACCTCATCGCTTCGTACGAGAAGCAATTGCTCGCTTGCCCATCGCTCGCGAGCATCAATTGCCTTGCGGAAAATCTCGACCTGCACAGACTCGTAAAACCTGCGAACCTCGTCCAGGGCCTCGATGGACTCCCCCAGCGCATCGCCCTGGTCCACGAAAGCACTCAACGTCGAGGCGCTCTCGCCAGACTCAGCAGCAGCAAGAACAGCCGACATGGCCTCGCGAGTCAAGCTAATAGCCTGTTCGCCGGGATAAACGGCACCGCCCTCCCGCATTCGCTTGGCATCGATCGTTTTGAGAATTCCCTTTAGCTCGGTAAGCTGCTGTCCAATCTGACCTGCAAGCTCATCCGGATCCTCGGACGCATCGGCCCTGTCAAACACCTCGTTATACCGAATGCGCGCATCACGCAGCAGCGCGGGGTCAACCTGCCTGCGATACTCAACAATCGCGCGCTCTGCCTCTCGAGCGTTCAAGAGGCAATCCCGAGTCTTTCGATCACCCGACAGTCGAACAACGCCATCGCTGCTGCGCAGATTTATCTTTCTATCCGCGAGCAAGCCCGCCAGTACGCCCGCAACATCAAGCTCGCGCCAGCCGTAGGGACGCGACATAAAACGAGTGCGTATGTTCCCCACGCTAACAGGCTGTCTGAGCTCATATTGCATGCTGACAAATTCGCAGACCTCACGCAGGGCACGCTCGTTTTCGCCATCCACGCCATCGAGCCTGCCCTGCTTGCCAAGCAAGGCATCGACCACAGCCGCTTCGTTGTCAAAAGGATGGCCAATATACCCAAGCTTCGGATAAACAGACGAAACCAGCTGGCCAAGCGCCGCCTCAATACGCTGCCGAGTGCTCGCCGCACGCAGCTGAAACTCCTCACCCGCCACGAAGATGCGCGCGGAGCGCACGGCGTCAGCCAGCAGCTCTCCTGCCCGCCTGAGCAGATTGGTCTTCTCCCCCTGCCGGTCTCTAATGATGCGCTGAGTCGTTTCAGGAAGCGTGGCAATCTTTTTTGTGAGCACATACTGGTCTATCTGCAGGGCAGCATAGATGGCACGATAGTACTCTTGGGTCGTCTCTCCTTCGTCCGCCAATGGCACGACGAGGCACTCTCCACCGTTGCGCGTCGAGCTCAAGGCAAGTCCCTCATCACCCTGCCGACAAACGTCCCACAAGGGGCTTGCAAAACGCAAAATCAGACCGCCCTGGGGCACTGCGGCCGACGTGTCGTCAACATAGAGGTCAACCGGGAAGTCATGGCCGTCGATACGCAGCTTGCGTGTGGGCACAACGCCATCCGACAGCAGCTCGATAAGCTTCTTAGTGACCAGGCTGCCTTCGGGACGCATCTGCGCGATCTCTCGCGCAACGTCTTGCTCTTCGTCGGTCAGAAACGTATAGACCTCGCCGGCGCGCCCAACGTAGCCCTGTCCAACGAGACGATCGAGCGACTCTTTGACCTTTCCCCTTAGCGTAACAAGGTCGGGGTCGACCGTATCTGCCATCAAGATGGTCACGTTGTCAATCGTCGCCTTGAGGTCGTCGATATAGCGCACCAGAAACAGGAGTTTGAGAATGTTTACGTCATTGGGCTCCAGGCCTTGATCGCCCGCACCAGCTGCCTGAGCAGCCCTGACCACAACGCGCATAACATGGCTCTCGATCTGGTCATGCAACGTATCAAAGAAGCGCCAGAACGGCACAAGCGCATCCTCGCCGCATTCCTGAACCGCCTGAGCCGCCTCTCGGAAACCAGACAGCATAGAGCGCTCGCCTTCAGAGAGGTGCTTGCCCGAATAGCCATGCAGACGGATCGCCTTCATAACGCTCTGCAAAACAGGAAATTGGTAGCCCACGAACGGGAATGTCTCGACGAAGTCCTGCTCGCTCGTATAGCCCGTCAAGTCACCACGCGCGTCCTTGAACGAAAACAGGTTGCGCAGCTTTGCCGACTGCGCGCCCCATTGAGCCTGTAGCACTCCCGTTGCTTGCGGAGTCTTGTCGAGGATGCGGCGCTTGATCACCTCATCGACCGAAGAGCTCGACAGAGACAGACGTGTCGCAAAACGCCCCTGAATCTTCGAGAAGTCATTGCCGGGCAAACCCGTTGTGATTTCATCGATGGCTTCTTGGCTCGTCACCATGACCCAGACGTCGCCAGCGCATTTCGAGCCGAGCTCCTCAACGATCGTCTGCAAGTTAAGCATCAGGTTGACATCGGAGCCTATATATTGGCCAACTTCGTCGGCCAGGAAAACGAGACGGAAACGGCCACCGTTCTCCGCCTTGCGACGCGTCACGTAGTCGCGAATCTCGTTGGTAAGGCCGTCGACAGAGAGCTCGGCCTCCTCCGATCCGTCGATCCACCGACGTGCCTCGTCCTCGCTCATAACATCCGTCTCGACAAGCGCCGCCACGACGTCGTCGGAGTTGAAGTCATAGCAGGAGCGCGTCTCCACCCAGGACTCGCCATTTATGCGTTCATACGCCAAACGAAAGGCGTCCGTCTCGCCCTTTCGCTCGATATAGCTCTCGAGACGCGCCAGCTTGAGGCTCTCGCCATAGAAGCCCTGATTTTCGTAGAACACACGTGCAAAGACGCGCAAGATGGCCGTCTTGTCCTTATTGACCGGGCCCTTGTTGTCGATGTTGAACAAGATGGATTCCGTGGGGACCTCGGCGCAGCGGCGCACGCTTGCCCACACCGAAGCGTCATCAAACTTGCCGTCGAAGTAGCTGACAGCGCTGCGGCCCCCAACTTCTGGGTTCGCGAGCAAATACGAAAGCATCTTAAGAAAGTGTGACTTACCCGAGCCGAAAAAGCCGCTGATCCACACACCCATTTTGCTGGTAGGAACATCGAGAGAGCGAGCATAGGCCTCGAAAAGACGCGAGAAGTGCCCGGAAAGCTCGCGCGTAACGACATATTCGGACAGTTCCTGGATCACGCACGATTGGTCAATTTGCGCGACCTTCACGACTCCCTCGATGTCGCGATTGATATCCTTGGCAAACATGTCCCTGATCAGCATGGAAGTAGGCCCTTCTAGACTGGACGCAGGTGCTAGATAATGTTGAAAGCGCGGTAATAGTTGCTATCTCCTAGATGGCCAAACAGGCGCAGCGTGTGCCCATCCCACGAGCCCGGATAGCACATGACGAACGGTACGGGAGGCAACTGATCTCGAGGACTTCCGAAGACGTGTTGGGCGTTCTCGAGAAGTGAATGGGCACGCATAAACGGGTAAACTCGGCCAATGCCGCTAACCAGCACGACATCTCCGTAACGGTGATCCTCGTAGTCGAGAGATTCCAGAAACGCATCGGGCGTCGCGATCTTCTGAATACTCGCAAGCAGGGCGTCGGAGCCGCGTCGCAACTCCTGACTCGGCGCCTTGTCTAGAATGCGCCTGGACCGCAGAATGCTCAGAAGGATGTCCCACGCATCGCGGTGAACGACGCGGACCGGCGTCGCAGCATCGTCATGTGCGATGAGGCGACCATCGGCCGAATCGCGAGTAAGGTCGTGCACGTACGCGCGCAGAGACAGCTCATCGGAAGCGTCGTACGGGTAGAGGAAGACAGGAACCTCATTACCCAGCCCACGACATGCCAGGAAGTTAGGGTCGCAGAAACGTTCGCGGATGTGCGCGAAATCAGATTCCATGTGCTGTGAACAGGCGAATGTCGGAATCATCGCGCCACCCCCGCAGTTGCAAAGGCAAAAGCGACGAGGGCAGCCCCATCGCCGTTGCGTAGGATCCCTTGCTCGACTTCCCCGTCGACCAGCACGGGCCTTAGCTCCCCGCCGCGCGGGCCATCAAGATACCCGCAGGTCATCAGCGCGTTCAAAAGGGTGCTGCCAATACGACGGCGCGTGGACTCCGCCCACCGCGAGGCTTTCTCATCGCTTGCGCACCACTGGCCGATGAAGCGGGTGATATCGGCGCGCGTCAGACGGAGATCGAGCGTTCTATAGTGCTCCCCCACCATACCAACCATGAAATCCCACATGAGGCGGTAGGAACGCATCATTGCGTAGAGGTTTGCCTGCCGCATCTGGTCAGGCGTCCCGTGCGCAACAAGCCACACAAGGGCGTCATCAGCAAGCGCGTTAAGACGCCTCAGGCAGACCCTGGCACGGTCAGCCAGCGCCTTAGGTGTGGGATATTGGAAAAGATTCTCAGCGCAAACGCGGGAGATGATCTCCCCGTCGCCCAGGGAGTCATCGAGACGAAGGCAAGCGACGATGCGCGTCTCGGAAAGGAGGAACTGCTCACTCGTAAGCGCTCCTCCAGAAGAAACTAGGCGACGGCCAAAAGGGCCCTCATTGAGACCCCCCCTGCCTATCGTCAGTCATACAGTGCACCTCCGGCAAAACGGCTCGATCCCATGCAATCTCAGTAAACGATAGGGTACTACAACATAAGCAGGATGACCCGTCTGGCCCCGTCTTGTCATCGCCGTCGTGACACGAAATGGGGCGTTCGTGTCGCGCAACCCTCAGCCTGCACAAAGTGGCCGGCGACTTTCAGTAAAGGAAAGTCAATCCCGATAGGCAGGTAGGGCCCCTTGCACACCTCCGGGCACCTATACTTTCGCAAGAAGAGAGTCGTCAGCACCGCTCTGGCAAAGCACACACCGTTTCCGGGAGGATGCCTATGCCCACCACCGTCAGCCCCTCCCTTCTCGACCTCGCGCACGCAGTCCTGTCGCGCGCGAACGAGGTCGTCATCGGCAAGGAAGACGTCGTCGCGGAGGTGTTCGCGACGCTGCTCGCCGGCGGGCACGTGCTGCTCGAGGACATGCCCGGCGTCGGCAAGACGACGCTCGCGCTCACGTTCTCGCGGCTCATCGGCCTGGACTGCACGCGCCTCCAGCTCACGCCCGACGTCATGCCCTCCGACATCACCGGCTTCTCCGTCTACCAGCGCGACGACGACGGCCGCGGCTCGTTCGTCTACCAGCGCGGCGCCGCGTTCTGCAACCTGTTGCTTGCCGACGAGATAAACCGCACGTCACCCAAGACGCAGTCGGCCCTGCTCGAGGCCATGGAGGAGCGCAGCGTCACCGTCGACGGCGTGACGCGGCCGCTCCCCTCGCCGTTCTTCGTCATCGCCACGCAGAACCCGCTGGGCTCGGCCGGCACGCAGCCCCTGCCCCTCTCCCAGCTCGACCGCTTCATGATATCGACGAGCCTCGGCTACCCCGACCTTGCCTCCGAGGTCGCCATGGCGCGCGAGGCGTCCGGAGAGCGCCGGACCGCGGGGCTCGCCCAGCTCATCGACAGCGCCCAGCTCGCCGAGATGCAGCGCGCCGCCGAGCTGACGTACCTGCACGACGACGTGCTCGAATACGCTGTGCGCCTCGTCGCGGCCACGCGCACGCACCCCGCGCTCTCCGTCGGGGCCAGCCCGCGCGCGTCGCTCGCCCTCGTGCGCATGGCCCGCGCCGCGAGTTGGCTCGCCGGAGAGGACTTCGTAACGCCTGCAACCGTCGAGCGGCAGTTCCTCCCCGTCGTGCGCCACCGCGTCGCGCTGCACGCCGAGGCCCGCTTCGACGGGACGTGCGCCGACGACGTGCTCGAGGAGATCGCCGCCCACGTGGCGCGCCCGCGCCTCGGTCGCACGAGGTAGCGCGGCATGCGCCTGGCGGTCTACATAGGCGCGACGCTCGCGCTGTGGTTTGTCGCCGGCGCCTACCGCGTCATGCCCCTCATGGCGCTCGCCCTCGCCATGGCGCTGTTGCTCGGCGTCCTGTTGGCGCTCTCCCAGCTCGAGGCGGCGCTGCTCGGCGTGGTCATCGAAGCCCGACAGCGCCAGGTCGAGCGTGGCAGCCAGGCCTCGTTCACACTGCGCGCGACGAACAGGTGCCTCCTGCCCGTCAGCTCGTTCGACATCCACCTGGAGCTGTGCTACCGGGATGGCCAGATCCCCGCGACGCCCCTCGTCATCGGCGGCGTCGTGAGCGGTCGCTCGCAGGTGGACGTGCCTGTGCTCGTCGAGGCACCTCACTGCGGCGTCCTGCTCGTGCGGGTCACCCGCATCGTCGCGCGCGACCCGCTCGGACTCTTCGGGGCCCGGCGCTCCCCACGCACAGCACAGGCAAGCGTGCCCGTCGTCCCCGCAGGGACGCGCTCGGCCACCGTACGCCCCGGTAGCGGCACGAGCGCGAGCGGCGTGCAAGAGGCCCTGGCCGCCGTCGCGCGCGTCGGGTCACTGCCGCCCGACGTCGAGCACGTGCGCGCCTACCGACCGGGCGACGCGCTGCACGCCATCCACTGGAAGCTCTCGGCCCGCTCGCTGGACACATTCGTAAAGGAGTACCCCGCCGAAAACGGGATCGACGCCCTCGTGCTGTGCGACCTGGGCGTACGCGCGGGCGCCACCGCGACGCCCGACGACTTCGACGCGCTCGCCGACGCGCTCAGGCAGCTGATGCACGGCCTTGCCCAGGCTGGCCTCTCCCACGCGCTGCTGTGGATGGGCGCTTCCGGCACCGCCCCGCAGACGGTGCTCGTGCGCGACGCGGGCGACGTCGGCGAAGCGCTGCGGTCGCTCGTGATCGGTGCGATGCCATACGAGGTCGGTGCAGGCGACGAGCATGCCGCGCAGGGCGCGCTGTCTGTGGAGACGGACGACGGCCCCGCCGGACAAGCGTCTCCCGCAAGCAACGGCATAGCGGCGAACGCGACGGGCAGGCAAGACCTCGCGGCGCTGTGGGCCCGCGCGGCAACCCTTCTGCAGACGCCCGCCGACGCCATCTCGCAGGCAGGACTCGAGCCTCCCGCAGGCGAAACGGAGGAGACGTTCGGCACGTCGCTGCGCCTGCGCCTCGACCTCGATCTCAATCTCTTTCTGGGGACGCGCCTCATCGCCAGCTTCGGCCCGGGAGGCATCCGATGAGGAGGGCGCACCGAAGGGAGGCCCGCGCGTTCTTGCGCCTGCGCACGCAGGTCGGTACCTGCAGCGTCAGCGGTATACCGGGCGCCCGCACCTGGGCGCCGCCTCGCTGGGCAGCGGTTGTGCCGCAGGTCCTTGCCGAGTTCTCTTTGCTCGCCTGCCTCGTCGCGGGCGGCTGGAGCGTCGTGCTGCTGCTCGCCGGCATCGTTCCCGTGTCGTTCTCCCCCGTCCCCGCCCTGCTCACCTGCGCCCTGCCGTGCGTCCTCGTCACGAGCGCCCACGCCGTGGCCACTCGCACGCGCGCGACATCGTGGATCGTCCGGCACCTCACAGGCATTGCCGTGCTCGCCTGCGTCCTGGGTATCGCCGCCTTGTGCCTGTGGGAGCGCGCCTTACTCGCCACGCAGCTTCCCGTGCTCGTCGACGTAATCACACATGCCAGCGTCGGCGAGGCGCCATCGGACACGCACGACGTCACGGCGCTCGCCTGCGTCATCAGCGCGCTAGTCTCGACGCTCGCCTGCCTGTTCTCGCTTGTGCTCGGCGCTGGATGGCTCGTGGGGCTCGTGTCGCTTCCGCTGCTCGGCGCCTATCCCGAGCTCGGGCTCACCCCCACCGTTAGCCTCGTCGCACTCACGGCGCTGCCCCTCGCCGGGCTCGTCTCGCACGACGGGGCGCAGCGCCGCCACGGGCACGCCAGCGTCACACTGCCTATTGTGCTCGCGTGCGCGGCATTGTGTCTCGCGATCGCCGTGCCCGTCGCCGAGCGCGCGTTCGATCGCCTCGCCGCCGCCCCGCAGGCTGTCAACAACTGGGCGACGGACCTGTACGACGACATTCGCACGAACGGGCTACCACTCGGGCGCGCCCGTTCCACGGCTTCCGACGCGCCCGCGGACACGGCAAGCGCCGTCACGCCGGGGACAACCAGCGCAGAGCAGCCTGAGACAAGCGACGCGGCGGACGGGTCGGCGGCGCCCGCGCCCATCGACATCCCCTCCGCGGGTGGCGGCACCGTCAACAGGGGCGACCTGCAGCTCACGGGTGAGCAGCTGTTCTCGGTGACGCTCGACGCGCAGCCTACGGCGACGCTCTACCTGCGGCAGTTCGTGGGAGCGTCCTACGCCGACGGCCTGTGGACGGCAGCCGACGAGAGCTCGTTCGTGAAGGCCGAGGCGGCCGCGCTGGGCGCCGATCTCCCGAGCGTCGAGCAAACACTCGCGCAGCTGCCGTACGAGCAGGCGCTCTCTCTCGCAGGGGCGAGCGCAGCCGGCATCGAGCCGCTCCGCGTCGCGCTACAGGCGCTATCCCCCACGTTCGACGTCAGCAGCCTCGCCCCTTACGCCTCCGTCGCCGACGGCAGCGGCCCCCAGGCGTACGACGCGCTCTCTTACGGCACGTATGCCGACCTCTCAGCCATCGGGGCGCTCGCGCTCGCCGCCCTCTCCCCCGCCGACTCGCTTGGCGCCGCCGTTCTCGCAGACTACGAGGCGTGGGTGCCCACTGCGTACGCCGGCGTCGACGCGGGGGCGCTGCCACGCCTCGCTCAGCTCGTCGCCGACAACCCCCAGCCCGACGTCGTATCAATCACGGACTTCGTTCTCCGCACGCTCTCCGACAACGCCACGTACACACTGACGCCCGGCGCATATCCCACCGACGTCGACGTCGCCGAGTACCTTCTGTTCGACGGCCACCAGGGCTACTGCCAGCACTTCGCCACCGCGGCAGCGCTCATGTACCGGCTCTACGGCGTGCCGGCACGCTACGTCAGCGGATACGCTGTGCCCACCTCGGCGTTCTCGCAGGCGCAGGATGGCACCTGGCAGGCTGCGGCAAGCGACGTGCGCGCCCACGCCTGGGTCGAGCTGTACACGCCCCAGCTCGGGTGGGTGCCGCTCGACGTCACGCCTGCCGGCAGCGCGGAGGCGGCACCCTATGCGCAGGAGCCCGCGAGCGAGGCAGGCTACACGGGTGCCGTCCCGCAGGTCGAGCCTGCAACGGGCAACGATGGCGAGCAGGACGGAAGCGACGCCGCCGGGGAGACGCAGAGCACGAGCGAGATGCCCGAAGCTGGCACACTGGGACAGGAAGGCGCTGCAGAGGGCGCGGGAGGCGACTCCATGGCGAGCGGGATTTCGGCATCCTCCAACATGCCAGTCGCCCCCGGGGCCGCGGCATCGGGCGACGGAGGTCCGACAGGCACGGGTGCCGACACATCCCAGCCGGACATGCAGGACACTGTCAGCCGAGAGGGCAGCGCTCCCCAGACATCGTCCGACCATGACAGCCCCAACTCCGCCGGCGAGTCGCACGGGTCGCTGGGCGCCGTCCTCGCGATCTCGCTGGGCGTCGCTGGGCTCGCAGCCGGCACCGCCCTCGCCACGCGAGCGATGCGATCCCGTCGCCGACGTATTCTCACCGCGCGCGCCCAAGCGCCGGCAGACGCTCTGTTCGTCGACCTGCTCGCCGCCCTGCGCTACGCCGACCTCATCGGATCGCTCGCTGGCACCGAGCCCGACAGCGCTAAGCGCCTCGCCGCAGCCGTACCCGCCCTGCGCCTGGCAGACGCGGAACACCTCGCACACGAGGCTCTGCGCGCGTCATACGGGCCCGCACCGGCGCAGGCCGCCGACGACCGGTGCAGAGGCGCGTACGCATGCGCCATCGATCACGCATACGGCACGCTACCTCGCCGACGCCAGCTCGCCTTCACCTACGTCCACTGCTGGCGCTAGGCGGGGTGCTCCGGGCCATACTCGCGCATCGATTGCCCCAGCACGGCTCGTTCCAGCCCGTCGGTGTCCACCGCATAGCCGAGGAACTACGCCAAGGCGCGCCCGGGCCCGTCAAGCGCGCCCGGGGAGGGCGCACCGGCGCCTGCCCACGCCGCGTTCCGCAGGCGCAAACGCCCCGCTGGCACGCAGCAGTCCAACGCTGGCGGCGGCTCACCTGACCTGTCGCCAGCCAACGCTTGCCCGCCCCGCCACCACAGGTGCCCGAACAACCGCGCGAGTAGATCGTGTCGGCGTCGTTCGACGTCACGTGCTCGCGACCGCACGCGCACACCCGCCCGACGCGCAACCGAGCACATGAGCGTGTCGACCCCTCGCTCACTGCGCAGCTGGTCAGCCGTCACCGTCAGCACCGTGATGCCCATCGAGAGCAGCGCGTTTGCTCGGCGGGCGTCGCGCTCCATGTCCCGCTGCCCTCCATGGAACTGCAGGCCGTTGTACTCGACGTCCAGATTGCCCTGGGGCAGAAAAAGGTCGCAGCGGAAGAACGACCGGCCTGCCATGGCACGTGCCTCGGCAGACGCCTCGACCACGTGGTTCGGTAGGGGCGTCCCCAACCCGTAGCCGCCCAAACGACCCGGCAGTGCCATGGGGAGCAGGATCCGCGTCTCCATAGGCGACCCGGAGCCCTCGGCGACATAGGGCAGCGCAGCACGTGCCCGCTTTACTCCGCGCGCACCGCCCAGCTCGTCGATACAGCGCCTTAGCCGCCCAACATCCGTCAGCGCAAGCAGGTCATAGGACGTGGGGAGCGTCCCGCCCAGCCCCATGCCGCACGTATAGGTGCCGCACAGCTCGCAGCCCAGCTCCACGAGGTCGACCACGTCAAGCCGCGAGGCCATCTGCACGAAGGCAAACTCGGGCGTGCTTACGAAGACGTCGTTGCCCACCTCAAGAAACGCCCGACACGGCAGCCTCGTGCCCCACGCACTCGCATTGACCTCTGCCATGCCGCCGCGCAGCGAGGCGCGGGGCACGATTGTCTGCAGCGGCAAGCTGAGATGAGAGAGCGGGCCTTCGATCAGGCGGCGGACCGACGTGCAAGAGACGGGAGACTCATCCATGGAGCGGCGGCGCGAGATGCCGTCGAGCTGTTGGACGCGCAGCGACCTTCCCGGTCGAGAGCGCTCCCGAAAAGAATCCCCGAGCACGTGTTCCAAAGCAGATGAATACCCAAGGTACAGCGCCATGCGTCATGCTCCTTTCGCGAGACGGTTTCCCACCCCGCGATTCGCCGTACGCAGGAGCCACGTCAGATGACGCACGCCGCCCGGGCAAAAGGGGGCGGAAATGCTATCACGGTCCAAGGGGATCGGCAAGGCGCACAAGGACGTCTGGCCCCAAATTGCGCTTCTGCTAGGTTTTGCAAAAAGATGGCCCGGATTTGGGCGCGAATTACGGATATGCGAGGTTTGCGCAGACATCGCAAGGCGCGAGTACCGGAAGGCGCAGCAAAACCGCAGGTCACGTACAAGCCCGAGTCGCGTGCGCCCGAAACCTCCCCGCGCAAACCTAGCACGCCCGCAATTCGCGCCCAATTTCACGCGCCCGTTTTGCAAAACCTCGCACATCCGTCGTTTGCGGCCAGGAAAGAAAGGATCCCGGGGAGCGAGGGGGCGCCTCAGAAAAGCAGGAATCTCAGGAGAAAGCAGGACAGCTCAGGAGCAGGGAAGCGTCCAAGAGACGAGGGCCCTCGGAAGCAAGGGAAGCACCCCGGGAAAGGAGGCCCCTCGCGAACAAAGAGACGCCCCAGGGGACGAGCGCCCACGCCTCGCGCGCCACAAAAGAGGGCGCCCCGGTCTCCCGAGGCGCCCCCAAGCGCGTGCTTATGCGAGGTCGCTTACTTCGCGTCCTGGCTCGTGTCCACGCCGTCCACGAGCTCGCCCTGCTCCTTGACGAACTGGGCAGCAGCCTTGCGCTCCTCCGGCGTCGCAACGACTTCCTCGGCGAAGTACTCGCCGGCGCCCTTGTACGGCGCCACGTCGTTGTGGTCGCAGATGAGCAGCAGCTGACGGGTCAGGTCGCGCTGCAGCTGGCCGCGGTCGGACTCGGCGCACTGCGCGATGACGCGCACGACGAGGTCCGAGCCGCCGACGCTGACGACGCCCTTGTAGTACGGGCCCGCCACGATCTTCGGCAGGCGATGCGCCACCTGCGGCAGCTCCTGCGCAAACAGGGCCTCGAGCTTCTCGAGCGGCGTCTCGTAGGAGACGGTGAGGTCCACGGTTGCGTAGGAGTACTTCTTCGTCATGTTGATGACATCGGCAATCGCAGAGTTGTTCAGGATCTTGATGTTCTGCGAGCCGTCCTCGATCTTCGTCGTGCGGATGCCAATCTCGAGCACCGTGCCCGTCCAGCCGCCGACCGTCACGATGTCGCCGACGCGGAACTCGCCCTCGAACACGAGGAAGATGCCGGCGATGACGTCCTTGATGAGCGACTGGGCGCCGAGGCCGACGATAAGGGTGACGATACCGGCAGAGGCCCACAGCGACGCGGAGTCAACGCCGATAAGCGACAGCGAGAAGAACAGCACCGCAATCCACACGCCGTACTTCACAAAGTTCGAGAACAGGCGGCCGACCGTCTCGAGACGGGCGTTGGCGCTGCGGAACATCATGGAGATAACGACACGGATGACCCACACGAACATCGCGGCCGTCAGCACCAGCACGCCGATGTACGTCAGCGAGAAGATGTTCGGCACCTTCTCCCACTGCATGGAGACGATGAACGACAGGGCCGACTCGCTGTTCGTGCTCTGGAACGCGTAGACGTACACGAGGATGAACGCGTTCACGACGAGCAGCAGGCCGCGGATGATCGTCGCGAGCTTAGCACCAGGGGCTTTCTCCTCCCACGTGGAGAACGACCCGGACCAGCGTCCGGACACGGACTGCGTCATCTTGCGGCCGCTGGCCGTCTGAACCTCGATGGAACCCTTGGGCTGCGGCAGCGGCTCGGAGTCGGACGCGGCGCGGGCCGCGGTCTTGCCCGAAGGAGCACGCTGCACGATGAGCTGGAAGATGCACGGCAGCAGCAGCACGAAGCTCAGGATGGCCGTGATGATGGCGTTGGGCAGATCGCCCGTGCCGATGTTAGCGGAGGGCACGCACACCATGATGTAGTGGCCCTGCGCATAGACGGTCGAGACGAGGCAGCTCTGGCCATTGATTGTCTGGTAACCCAGGTAGCCGTCGGTCAGCGCGGACGCGGTGAGGCCCTGCGTCGCGAAGTCCTTGCCGAGGAACTTGGAGTCCGGCATGTAGCTAATCGTGTTGTCCTCGCCGTTGACGGCCATGAGGAAGCCACCGTTGCCGACGGGCACGAGGTCGAGCTGCGACGTGAACGACGTGCGGTTCATGAGGTCGCTGATGAGCGTCGAGCTCAGGCCGATCTCGACCATGCCCTGCTCGTCGAGGCGCGGCACGCCGATGAAGAACGTCATGCCCGTGCCGTCGCTCCACTTGACGTCCTGCACGTACGACGTCTCGTAGCCCTTGACGACGTCCCAGAAGCCGTAGGACTGGTCCGTCTCGTCCGTCGGCAGCGCAAAGTCATGACGCGTCGTGCTCGTGGCGATGGTCTGGCCCTCCGCGTTGAACACGTAGATGGACTCGAGGCCGTCCGCCTCGGCAAACTCAACGAGGTGATCGTGGTCGATGAGGCGCGGGTCAGCCGCCAGCATGCGCGCGATGGCGTTGGCCTGGTTGATGTACTCGCCGGTGTACTGGGCGCGGATGGCGTCGGCGTCGCCCTCCGTCGCGGCGAGGCGCTCCTCGGCCGACGCAGCGTTGTGGTCGTTGAACACGATCTGCTGCGACAGCGAGATGAGGTTCTGCGCATACCACGAGATGAGGAACACGCCGATCGTGCCCACGACGAGGATGGGCATGGACTTCTTCAGCAGCGCCGTGTTGAGCACGTGGCCCTTGCCGAGCTTCACGAACGAGCCGTTGGACCTGCGACCCTCACGGGCGCGCTTGCGCTCGTCGCTGTAGAGGAACTGGCTGTAGCACGCAATGAGGATGGACACGACGGCAAACGCCACGACCACGATGACGGTCTTGGACATCGCGTTGTTCGTGAACTCGCTCTTGGGCACCATCGTAACGATCGTGTAGTCGCCCTCGACGCCGGCCTTCGCGTAGTACTCCGTGCCCTCGTACGTCACGTAGCCGTCGAAGCCGTTCGTCGGCACCGTCGAGAACGCGGAGGACGCGGCCGAACCCTCAAGCTCAGTCTGAGGGTCATAGACGATCGTGCCGTCGGCGTCCAGCGCCATGAGGTAGCCGTTCTCGCCGACGTGCAGGCCGTTGAGGTACGTGGACGGGTCGCGCTCGGCCGCGATCTCGGCAAGCTTGTCCGTCGCGTCGTCAACGCCGACGACGAAGCGGCCGTTCTCCATGGAGCCCGCGTAGTAATGCAGCGTGCCGTCGACGTAGACCGTGCCGTCGGCCAGCATGGCCTTCCAGCCGTCCGACGAGGTGTCGGGCGTAGGCGCGTCGTCGGTGGACGTCTCGATGGTACCCTGCTCGTCGACGATGTACATGCCCATGAGGCCCCAGGCCTGTGCCATGCCGGTGAAGCGGGCGGGCACGACGTCGTTACGGCGGTAGAAGTACGCCGTCGTGTCCACGGACGTCTGGTTGTTCTCGTCGTACTGGCGCATCATCTCCTCGCCCGTGGCC
Source organism: Coriobacteriia bacterium (assembly GCA_018368455.1). NCBI lineage: Bacteria > Bacillati > Actinomycetota > Coriobacteriia > Coriobacteriia bacterium. Next base: position 82,917 of record JAGZEG010000003.1, on the reverse strand, counting down.
TGGGCGGCGTCGATGCGCTCATGAGCCGTCTGGAGCTTCGACTCAGCGTTTGCGCGCTGCGTCGACTCCAGGGAGCTCATCGAGGTGTTCCACAGCACCGCGGCGAGCACCGCGAGCATGACCACCTCGAGCACCACATTTATCAGAATGCGGCGCAGCTGTCCTCTGTCCTGACTGTCCATTTGAGCGGGGGCCTCCTTCTTCGCCGGTGTGCTCCCCTTTCAGCAAGGGCCCTCCCGCCTCGCATAAAACTCAGCGAATGGCGGGAGGGCCCAACCTGAAAGGTCTATGAATGTATGAATTATGGCGGCGAAATGGAAAGCCCGATATGCTCAACCTGAAGTTGTATCTAACCAACCCAGGCCGAAATGCGCCGGACAGTCCGACCCCTAAGCTGCACGTTCAACCTCTGCCTCAAGTCCAGCCTGAGGGTCACGGTACCGCTCGAGGTCGAGCGCGCCCGCCTGCTTGGCGACGATCGTCGTGCACACGGCGTCGCCCGTGACGTTGACGGCTGTGCGCAGCATGTCGAGCACGCGGTCGATGCCCATGATGAGCGCGATGCCCTCGAGCGGCAGCCCCACGGCGTTGAACACCATGGACAGCGTAACGAGGCCCACGGAAGGGACGCCCGCCGTGCCGATGGAAGCAAGCGTTGCGGTGGCGATCACCGTGAGATAGGCCGCCGGGTCGAGCTGGATGCCGAACACCTGCGCCGTGAACACGACGGCAACGCCCTGCATGATGGACGTGCCGTCCATGTTGATCGTGGCGCCAAGCGGAATGGTGAACGAGCTGATGCGCCTATTCACGCCGACGCGGCGCTCGAGCGTGTCGATGTTGAGCGGGATCGTGGCGTTCGACGTAGCCGTCGAGAACGCAAACGCCATGACCGGGAAGAACTTGCGCAGGAAGCGCAGCGGGTTCACGCGCGCGATGACGAGCAAGAGCAGCAGGTAGACGCCGAAGCACTGCACGGCGAGAGCCAGCGTGACCGAGCCCATGTACTTGAGCATGGGCAGGAAGGCGTCAAAGCCGATGCCGGCAAACGTCCGGGCCAGGATGCAGAACACGCCGAACGGAGCGACGTACATGACGATGGACGTCATCTTCATCATGATCTCGTTGAACTGCTGGAACAGGCGATGAACCGTCTCGACGCGCTTGCCCAGGATGGCGATGACGACGCCGACGAACAGCGCGAAGAAGATGATGGGCAGCATGTCACCATCGGCCAGCGAGCCCAGTGGGTTCTTGGGGATGACGCTCAGGATCGTGTCGGCGACCGACGGGCTCTCGCCTGCCGCCGCGGCGGTGCCGCCCGTGGCGATGGCGCTCATGTCGACGCCGATGCCGGGGTTGATGAGCGAGGCGACGCCCAGGGCGACGCAGACGGCGCACGCGGTGGTGACGAGGTAGAACGCGATCGTCTTGACGCCGATCGTGCCGAGCGTCTTCGTGTCACCGACCGAGGCTGCGCCACAGACGATGGAGCAGAACACGAGCGGCACGACAAGCATCTGCATCAGACGCAGGAATCCCTGGCCGATGACGTAGAACACGCCGTTGACGAGTACGTCGTCGCGCACGAAACCCACAGGCACGAAGTAGTGCAGGATGACACCACACACCAGGCCGAGGCCGAGCGCGATGAATATCCAGGTTGTGAGGCCGAGCCTCTTACGATGCGGCGCTGCGGGCACGTCGGCCTTTGGCTCGTGGTCGTCGTCCTGCATATTGGTGGCTGCGGGCGTGCCGGAGCCGTGACGCACGCGGCGCACACGATGCGTGGAGAGTGTCTCGCTAGCCGGGGCCGCCCCGTCGAGGCGCTCCCCCGTCGCGTCGCTGGGACGCACTTCGATGAGGTCCTCCTGCGTGAGGTATTTCGCCATATCAGCTCCCCCTAACCCGCAAGCCCGGTCGCGACCATGTAGGCCCGCAGGTCGTCGCGCCAGTGAGGCAGTGGCTCGAAGCCGACGAGGCGCAGCATCAGGTTGTCGAGCTGAATGTTGTAGGCGTGCTTCATGTCTCGCTCGCCATAGACGAGCTCGGGCGAGAGGCCAGCGAGCTCGAGCACAGCGCGCGCGAACTCGACGCGGCTGCACGCGCCGGAGCAGCTGACGTGGAACGTGCCGTACTCCCCCGCCTCCATGAGCGCTATGACGTAGTCGGCATACGTCGCCACGGACGTCGGCGAGCCGATCTGGTCGGCGAGCTGGGTGAAGCGCTCACCCGCGCGGGCCCGACCGATGAGCGCTCGCAGCGAGGCGCCCGGGGCGCCGGCGTATATCCAAGACGAGCGCACGATGATGTGTTCGCGGTTAAGCTGAGCTACGAGGCTCTCGCCTGCCAGCTTCGACTTGCCGTACACGGAGTCGGGCTGGGGCGCGTCGAACTCGCTGACGGGCGTGCGCAGCGTCTGCTCGTAGACGTCGTCCGTCGAGAGGTGCACGAGCTTGGCGCCGAGCTCTCCCGAGGCGATGGCCACGTTACGCGCGCCGACTGCGTTGACGCGGTAGGCCTCGTCTGGCATCTCGCTCGCGCGGTCTCGACCGGCCAGCCCCGCGCAGTTGATGACGGCGGCGGGGCGGTTTTTCTCGGCGAACGTGTTGACGGCCTCGAGGTCGCAGACGTCGACCTCGAGGCCCGTGGGAAGAACTTGATAGCCGCGACGCTCAAGCTCGCGGGTCAGATAGGATCCGATGCGCCCCTTGGCGCCAGTGATCCAGACGGCGTTGGTGAGCATGGGGCCTCCCTGCGTCATGGGCGGATATGTCCTGAGAGCGCACGCCGTAGCGAGCGCGACGGAACAGTATCGCACACGAGCGGGGAGGCTGTCGATGCGACAGGTGCTTGTCTACCCGCGCAGGCGCTCGGCGAGCAGGCGCAGAGCGGAGCGGTAGCCCTCGAGGCCCTCGCCCATGACCGTGGCAAAGCAGGCAAGGCGGGCGTAAGACACCTGGCGGAAGTCCTCGCGCGTCGAGACGTCGGAGATGTGGATCTCGACGGCGGGCAGGCCGACGGCCTTGAGCGCGTCGAGGATGGCGACGCTCGTGTGCGTGTAGGCGGCGGGGTTGATGACGATGCCGTCGTAGGTGCCCAGCGCGCGCTGGATGTAGTCGACGATCTCGCCCTCGTGGTTGGACTGCACGCACGTCACGCGCTCGAAGCCCAGCTCGCGGCCGGCCTCGAGGCACAAGCTCACGAGCGCCGCATAGCTCTGCGAGCCGTAGATGGCCGGCTCGCGCACGCCGAGCATGTTGAGGTTGGGGCCGTTAATGACAAGCGCTTTCACGGTAACGCACCTCCAAGTCGCAACGCCCGTAGCCATCCACTGGCGCCGCTCATACTGTCGTTTGTCTACGCCCGGCGCAGGGTGTGCCAGGTGGGCAGGGCTGCGCGTATCCTCGCCACGACGTCGGCGGGATCGGGCTCGGAACCGACCTCCAAGTCGGCCCAGGCGCGGTAGAGGGGCTCACGCTCAACACGCAGCGCCTCAACACCGCGGGCCTGGCTGAGCGGGCGCCCTTCGACAGCAAGCCCCTGAGCCTCCTCGGCGCCCAGCCCACGCGTCAGCAGCACGATCGGTCCGTTGGCCCGCAGCAGCGGCAGGTTCTCCGGCCGCGTCACAACGCCGCCGCCGCATGCGACGATGCGTCCCCCGTGCCCGCAGGCCTGCGCTGTGCACGCCGTCTCTCGCGCGCGAAAGCCGTCGATGCCCTCTTCGGCCATGATCTGCGGGATGGGCATGCCCGCCTGCTCGACAATAAGGTCGTCGACGTCGAGCACCTCCCTGCCGCACGTGTGCGCCAGGCCGCGACCGAGCGTCGTCTTGCCGCTGCCAGGCATGCCGATGAGGCTCACGGTCGCCAGGTCGAAGAGCACGCGCGCAAACACCTCGTCCTCGAGGGCGTCGGGGCGCGGTGTCCCCAAGAACTCGTCGGAGGCGCGCTTGGCCTGCGCCACGAGCATGAGCAGGCCACCCGAGCACGGAATGCCCAGCTCGCGGGCCCGCTGCACGAGACGCGTGCGCAGCGGGTTGTACACCATGTCGACGACACACCGCAGCTGCGGGAAGTCCGCCGGATCCACGAGTGGCACATCGGCGGCGTGCGGATACATGCCGACAGGCGTCGCGTTGGCGACAAGGCCCACCCGCGCGCGCAACTGGGGATCGGTCGCAAGGGCCTCGAACGTCAGCGGCCCCTTGCGGCATACGGTCAGCACCTCTGCGGCGCCGGCGTCCTCCAGGGCAGCACGCGCCGTGGACGCCGCCCCCCCGTCACCCAGCACGAGGCACGTGAGGCCCTTCGGTGAGATGCCCGTCGAGGCGACCATGCGCAGAAAGCCGTGGTAGTCCGTGTTGTCGCCACGCAGCTCGCCGTTGGGTCGCACGACGATCGTGTTGACGTTGCCCAGCCTGCGGGCCGCGTCGGAAAGCTCGTCGCAGCAGGCGTGCGCCGTCTTCTTGTAGGGAATCGTCACGTTGAGGCCGCGGTAGGCACCTGGACTCGCCAGAAAGCGCCGCACCGCGTCCTCGTCAGGCAGCTCGATCAAGTCGTAAGGTGCCGAACCCAGCAGCTTGTGGATGGTCGGCGAGTGGCTGTGGCCGAGCACCCGGCCCAGCAGGCCGTAGCGCACGCCGTCGCAGGCCGTTCCCCCATCGAGCACGTCGTCCATCGCTCCCCCTTCGCCCACGCGTTGCATCGGGTACCGTCTACGCCAGCTCGGAGTAGCTGCCGAGGTACTTGAACTCCTCGGAGAACTCCTCGAGCTCACCGAGCAGCTCGTCAAACTGCGGCGATACAGCCGGCAGTTCGAGGTCGAAGTAGAACATGAACTCGAAGTCGCGCCCGGGGATGGGTCGGCTCTCGAGCTTTGTCAGGTTGACGTCGGCCGCATAGAAGCGCGCGAGCGTCTTGTAGAGCGAGCCGGGACGGTGTGGCAGCACCATCATGAGCGAGGCGCGGTCAGCCCCGGGATAGATCTGCAGGTCCTTCGTGATGCAGGCGAAGCGCGTGTAGTTATTGCCGACGTCCTGCACGCTGCGCTGCAGCACGCTGAGGTCGTACAGCTCGGCGCAGCGGCTCGACGCCAGCACGGCGACGTCGGTGCGGTCGGAACTCGCGACGGCCTGAGCCGCGGCAGCCGTATTGGCCTCCGGCACGACGCGTACGCCCTTGAGCCCGGCGAGGAATGTCGAGCACTGCGAGATGGCCTGCTCGTGGCTGTGGATCTCGCGAACGTCCTCGAGGCGCACGCCCGGCTTGGCGAGCAGGCAGTGATCGACCTTGAGGCGAACGGTGCGGGCGATGTGGAACTCGTGCTCCATCATCAGGTCGTAGACGCGGTTGACCGTGCCGGCCGTCGAGTTCTCGATCGGCAGGATGCCAAAGGCGCACAGGCCCTCGTCCACGGCCTTGAACACGCCCTCGAAGCTGGAGAAGTACATGATGGAGGGATGCTTGAACAGCTTGTCACACGCCATCTGCGAGTAGGCGCCCTCGACGCCCTGGCAGGCAACGACGGCCTTGGGAGGGAACATGGCCGGCGTACGCGCGATGGCGTCGGCGATGCGGGTGCGCAGCGAGCTCTGCGGGTGGAGGCGCCGCTCCTGATAGCCGCGGCTCATCTCCATGAGCAGCGAGAACAGCACCGTCGCGTAGCCGTCCATGCCGGGACGCGCCTTGTCGGCCACCTCCGCGAGGATCTGGCGCTCGCGCGTGAAGTCGGCGACGGGGCGGCCCGAGGCGCGCTTGGCGTCGGCGATGGCAGCGGCGACGTCCATGCGGCGCTCGAACAGCTCGAGCATGTCGGTGTTGATGGCGTCCATCTGGGCGCGCAGCCCCGCCAGCTCCTCCGGCGTCACCGGCGTAATGTTGTCAGACGCGGAATCAGTCATACCCACCCCTTACGGAAAAAGCGACCTCGACCAACGGAGCGGCGAGCACAGCGATGCCGCCCCAGCACAAACCGAGAACGGAGCGGCGTCTGTGGTGCGTCGCCCGCAAGGCGCCCAGGAGTGAAGCGTATTGGACATACGTGAGCTCCTGGGGAACGCAGCGGGCGGCGTGCCACAGCCGGCGCCCTGCCAGTAGAGCAACCTACAACGAAGCGGCGTCTGTGGTGCCCCAGATGCAAGGCGCCCGGTGGCGATGCGTATTGGACATACGTGAGCCCACCGGGGAACGCAGCAGATGGGGTGCCACAGCCGGCGCCCTGCCAGCACGTTAATTAGCGGCGCCGGGCGCATCCAACATGGCATCCATCAGCGCCAGCGCCACAGCCGCCTCAACGACGGGAACAGCGCGCGGCACGACGCAGGGGTCGTGGCGGCCCTTCACGACGATCTTCGTGGGCTGCATCGTCGCCAGGTCAACGGTGTCCTGCTCGCGCGCGATGGAAGACGCCGGCTTGAACGCCGCGCGCACGATGAGCGGCATGCCCGTCGAGATGCCACCGAGGATGCCGCCGGCGTTGTTCGTACGACAGCGCACCTGCCCGTCCTCGACGACATAGGGGTCGTTGTCCTGCGAGCCCCGCAGGTCGGACGCCCCGAAGCCCGCACCGAACTCGACGCCCTTCACCGCCGGCACGCCGAACAGCGCGTAGGAGATGCTGCCCTCCAGGCCGCCGAACAGCGGGCCGCCCAGGCCGACGGGCAGGCCGATCGCCGCGCACTCCACGACGCCGCCCACCGAGTCGTCCTCGTCACGCGCAGCGGCGATGGCTGCCTTCATGCGATCACCCGCCGCGTCGTCGATAACAGGGAACAGCTTGTCACCGGGAGCCGCTAGCTCCTCGGCACCCACGTGCAGCGGGTCGAAGCGGGCGTCGTCGATGCCACCCACACGGGCGAGGTGCGCGCCGATGTGCACACCGCAGCGCTCGAGCACCTGCAGGCAAACGCCACCTGCCATCGCGATACAGGCCGTGAGGCGCCCGGAGAAGTGCCCGCCACCCGTAGGGTCCTGCTCGCCGTCGTACTTGACGGCGCTCGGGTAGTCGGCGTGGCCGGGGCGCGGGCACGTGCGCAGGTTGGCGTAGTCGCCCGGCCTCGTGTTCGTGTTCTCGATCATCATGGCGAGCGGCGCCCCGCACGTGTTGCCCTCGGCGTTGAGGCCCGAGAGCACGATGGGGGCGTCGGCCTCCTTGCGCGGCGTGCTCCAGTCGTTGCCGCCGGGAGCGCGCCGGGTCATGAACTTTGCGAGGCGGTCAAGGTCGACGTGCTCGCCGGCGGGCAGGCCGTCGACGACGACGCCGATGGCGCGCGAGTGTGACTGGCCGAATATGGAGACGTGCACGTTACGACCGTATATCGAGGCCATGGGGCCGCTCCTTTCTTAAAAGAGGTGCGATCGGACGCTACCGCGTCACAGAGAACTCGTGCTCGTCGAGCTCAACGCAACCGCCCAGCAGGCGATAGTCGTCAAAGAACCCGGGGTAGGACTTGCCAACCGCCTGGGCGTCCGTGATGGTGACCGGGCCGTCGGCGCGGATGGCCGCCACGGCGCCCGCCATGGCGAGGCGGTGGTCGTTGTGCGACGAGAGCACCGAGTTGCCGCTCAGGCAGGCCGGAAGCGAGCCGTCCTCGCCAACGACGAGCGGCGCTTGCCCGCCGCACCCGTGGATGATGAGGCCGTCGTCCAGCTCCTCGACACCCACGCCAAGCGCTGCGAGCATCGCGTGCGTCGTCGCAAGGCGGTCGGACTCCTTGATGCGCAGACGACCCGCGTTGATGACGCGCGTGTCGCCCTCGGCGCACGCCGCCACGACGGACAGCACAGGCACGAGGTCGGGAATGTCCGCCGCGTCGATCGTCGTGCCGCGCAGCTGGCAGGGCTCGCCCGTCTGCGGGTCGACGCCGCACGCCGTCGCCCAGCCCTCGCCGGGATGCACGCGCACATGCGCGCCGAACTGGCCGAGCACGTCAAGCACGGCAAGGTCGCCCTGCTCCGTACCCAGGTCGACGTTGCGCACCGTGATGGACCGGCTCCCCAGGGCGCCGGCGCACAGCCAGAAGGCGGCGTTGGACCAATCACCCTCGACGTTGACGATGTCCGGCGTGCGGTAGGGCGTCGACGACGTGACCTCGTAGATGGAGCCGTCCACGGAGTTGGACACGCGCACGCCGAACTTCGCGAGCACCTCCGTCGTCATGACGACGTAGGGGCGCGACTCGACGGGCGGCTGGATGACGATGGTGCTCGCGCTGCCAACGAGCGGCAGGGCGAGCAGCAGGCCGGTCGTGAACTGCGACGATACGTTGCCCGGCAGCGTGAACGTCCCCGGCTCGAGGCGCCCCTCCGTCGCCAGGGGCCACGCCCCCTTCGGCGACATCTTGCAGCCGTGCGCCTCAAGCTGCTCGCGCAGAGGGGACAGCGGCCGCTCCGGCAGCCGTCCAGACCCCATGAATATGGCGTCAGCCCCCAGCGCAAAGCTCACGGGCAGCATGAAGCGCAGCGTCGAGCCGCTCTCGTCGCAGTCGAGCACGCGGTAGCGGTGCTCCTCGAGCACGCATCCGTCGTCGGTGCGCGGGATGGGCTGGACGTGAAAGCCGCCCGGCACGCGCTCGATAACGGCGCCGAGCGCCCCGAGGCAGCGGCACGTCGCCTCGATGTCGCGCGACGTCGTGGCGCAGCGCACCTCCGTGGGCGCGTCGGCCAGAGCGGCAGCGACGAGCATGCGATGGGCGGCGGACTTCGACGCGATGGCGGGAACCTCGCCCGAGAGCGGGCGGGGACAGATCGTTGCGGTGACGACGTGGGCCATGGAGCGCAGAACTCCCTTCGATGCGGCGGGCGCGATACGGCGAGCCTCCGAGGAGAACACCGTCCGCCCGCCTGTCGACAGCGGTTTCCTACAGATCGGCTGTCATTGTACGACCGGGCTCCCCAGACGAGCCGGAGACGCCAGCGGCAACAAGCGCTTCGAACGCGGGCAGGTCGAGCCTGCGCACCTCGGTGTGGCCGACGTCGCGCACGGTGATAACGTCCATCGTGGAGCCGACGCGCTTCTTGTCGGACAGCGCCGCCTCGTACAGGTCATGCGGCGCGTAGTCGCAGCCCGTCGGCAAGCCGTGCACGCGCAACTGGGCCTCGACGCGCGCGGCGACGTCCGCCGAGCACAGGCCCTTCGCCGCGCACGCCCGCGCCATGATGGCGCAGCCGGCGGCGACGGCGCGCCCGTGCGACACGCCAAAGCCGCTCAGCCGCTCTATGGCGTGGCCGACCGTGTGCCCAAGGTTCAGCAGCTTGCGCAGGCCGCCCTCGCGCTCGTCGGCCTCGACGACGTCGCGCTTGATGGCGACGCAGCGGGCCACGACGCGCTCGACCTGCGGCGCAAGCGGAGCGTTGAGCCACTCGAACAGCTCGGGGTCGCACATGATGCCGTACTTGACGATCTCGCCCGTGCCGTCCGCCCAGAACTCGGGAGGCAGCGTGGCAAGCACGTCCAGGTCGCACAGCACGAGAGACGGCTGGTAGAACGCGCCGGCGAGGTTCTTGCCCTGCGGCAGGTCGATGGCCGTCTTGCCGCCCACCGACGAGTCCACCATCGCGAGCAGCGACGTCGCGACCTGCACGAGGTGGCAGCCGCGCATGTACGTCGCCGCCGCGAAGCCCGCGAGGTCTCCGATGACGCCGCCGCCGAGCGCGACGATCGTCGATTGGCGCGTGAGCCCCGCCTCAGCCGCCGCTTCCAGCACGCGACCCAGGTTCGCCAGGCACTTCGTGGGCTCGCCCGCCGGCAGCACAAGCGTCGTGGGCGCAAAGCCCGCCGACCGCAGGCTCGTCTCGACGCGCGCGGCGTAGTGCGGCGCTACGTGCTCGTCGCTCACGACGAGCACGGCGGCGTCGGCGGCCGGCAACGCGGCCCTGACGCGCGCGCCAACCTCGTCGAGCAGGCCGCGCCCCACGGCGACGTCATACGACCCCGACGCCTCGACGCGGATGAGCCGTTCGCCGCGCTCCCCGACCCGGTCGCGCTCGTCAGGCGATCCGAGGGCCCGCGAGCCCGCGGCGCTGTCTATGAGCACCGCACCGAGCTCCTCCACCGCGTCCATCAGCGCTCACCTGCGATCCGGCGCTCGGCATTCTCCTTGGCGATGCGGCCGTCGCGCAGCAGCTCGCGCAGGCGGTCGGCGTCACGGCTCGCCAGCGCCTCGCGGTACTCCCCCAGCGAGGCGATGACGAGGTCGAGCTCCGTCAGCAGGTTGTCGGCGTCGTCGAGGAACAGCTCCGTCCACATGTTCTCGTTGAGCCAGGCCACGCGCGTCATGTCGCGATAGCTGCCCGCCGAGAAGCCCTTGTGGCCCTGGGCGGTCGGGCTCTTGATGTAGGCGTTGCTCACGACGTGGGCGAGCTGCGACGTGTAGGCGATGCGGCGGTCGTGCTCCTCGGCGGTCGTGACGCAGATGCTCCCGAAGCCCGCCGGCTCCAGGGCGCACTTGATGCGGTCGAGCAGCGCCATGTCGTCCGTGCGCGGCGGGACGATGACCATCGGCGCGCCGTGGTAGAGGTTGGCGCGCGCGTACTTGAAGCCGGAGTACTGAGCACCGGCCATGGGGTGGCCGCCCACGAACGTGAAGCCCCGGCCCTGCGCCAGCGGCAGGCAGGCGTCGCATACCTCGCGCTTGACACCGCAGCAGTCAATGACAAGCGTGTCGCCCGCAAGGTCGTCGGCGTGCTCGCACAGCCAGCCGATGGCCGCCCCGGGATAGACGGCCAGCAGCACGAGGTCGCACTGGGGGATCGTCGCGTCATCGAGCGCGCCATCGATCGTCTCGACGCGCGCCGCACCCATGACGTCTGCGTCGAGGTCGAACGCGTACACGCGCCAGCCGGCCTTGCGATACGCCTTGGCGAACGAGCCGCCGATGAGGCCGAGTCCGACGATGCCGACCGTGGGCCGCTCTCCGCGCTGGCCTGCGATGCGCGCCGTCTGCCCCTCCTCGCCCGCCATTACGCCACGACCTCTCGGATGGCGCGCACCTGGGGCATGAGTGCGGCGAACTGGTCGGGCAGCAGGGCCTGCGGGCCGTCGGACCAGGCGCACGACGGGCAGTTGTGCACCTCGATCTCCAGGCCGTCCGCCCCGCACGCAGTCGCCGCAAGCGCCATAGGGCTCACGTAGCGGTTGTAACCCGTCGAGTGGCTCGGGTCGGCGATGACGGGCAGGTGCGTCAGGTAGTGCAGCACGGGCACGGCGTTGAGGTCGAACGTGTTGCGCGTGCGCTGCTCGAACGTGCGGATGCCGCGCTCGCACAGCATAACGTTGTGGTTGCCCTCGCTCATGATGTACTCGGCGCTCATGAGCAGCTCGTCGATCGTGCCGGCCATGCCGCGCTTGAGTAGCACGGGGCGGCCCGTCTTGCCCACCTCGCGAAGCAGGTTGAAGTTCTGCGAGTTGCGGGCGCCCACCTGCAGGACGTCGATGTCCATGTCGACGAACAGCTGCACGTCGCGCACGTCCATGATCTCGGTGACGATGGGCATGCCCGTCTGGCGGCGCGCCTCGACGAGCAGCTCGAGGCCGGCTTTGCCCATGCCCTGGTTGGCATAGGGGCTCGTGCGCGGCTTGAACGCGCCGCCGCGCAGCATCGTGGCGCCGGCGGCCTTCACGGCGCGGGCGATCTCGAACAGGTTCTCGCCCTCGACGGAGCACGGGCCGGCGATGACCTGGAAGTGGCCGCCGCCCACGAGCACGCCGTGGCCGCAGTCGACGACGGTGTCCTCGGGGTGGAACTTGCGGTTCGCCTGCTTGAACGGCTCGGAGACGCGCGTGACCGACTCGATGATGTCCATGGACTCGAGCAGGTCCTTGTCGACGCGGCTCGTGTCGCCAATGAGGCCGACGACCGTGGACTCGCTGCCCGAGATGTTGACGTCGAGGCCCTTGCTCTTGAGCCACGTGACGAGGTTGTCGAGCTGCTCGGACGTCGTGCCGGGCTTGATGACAGCAATCATGGATGACGCTCCTTTATGTAGAGGCGGCGCGGCCTCAGCCTATGCGTGTCGAACCGCGCGCGGATATGTGCGACAAGGGCCTCCCGACCGCACGACGCGGCGGAAGGAGAGGTGCGGGCCCGCAAGACGCACGCGAGCCCGCGAAAATTGGCGTCGCCCTCGCTCGGTCGGACGTCGTGTTCGGCGCGCAGGGAGCGGTTGCCCTACTCGATGAACATGGCGTCGCCAAACGAGAGCATGCGGTATCGCTCGTGGATGGCGAGGCCGTAGGCGTCCATGATCTGCTCGCGCGTCGCAAACGCCGAGACGAGCATCATGAGCGTGGAGCGCGGCACGTGGAAGTTCGTGATGAGGGCGTCGACAACGTGGAACGTCGAGCCGGGCATCAGGTAAAGGTTCGTCGTGGCGTCGCGGCGCTCCACGATGTCGCCGCGCCCGCAGACGGCCGCCGAGTCGGCGGCGCTACTAAATCGCCGGGCCGTCACAGGCGGCGTGGCGACGGGAGCCTGCGGGTCCCATGCGCTCTCGAGCGAGCGCACGGCCGTCGTGCCCACGGCGACGACGCGATGGCCCGCCGCCTTCGTGGCGCGCACGGCCTCGACGACCTCGGGACCCACGTGGTAGCGCTCTGTGTGCATGACGTGCTGCGTCGGGTCGTCCTCCTCGACAAGGCGGAACGTGTCGATGCCGACCTCGAGCTCAACCGTCGCCCAGCCAATGCCCTTCTCGTGGCAGCGCTGCAGCAGCTCGGGCGTAAAGTGCAGGCCCGCCGTCGGAGCGGCGGCAGAGTGCTCCTCGCTCATGGCGTAGACGGTCTGGTACTTCTCCGGATCGCCAGCGTAATCGGTGATGTAGGGAGGCAGCGGGACGTGGCCGGCCTCGTGGATGGCCTCGTCCAGCTCTCGGGCGCTACCGTCGGGCAGTGTGCCCTGCGGCTCGAAGCGCACGAGGCGCGCGCCCTTGGAGTCCTCCACGAAGTCCACGATCGTGCCCGTGAGCACGACCGAGGCGTCCATCGGCGCATGCAGGCCGCCGGCGCGGTACTCGACGACGGCACCAGGCTTGAGGCGCCGGCCGGGGTTGACGAGGCACTCCCACACGCGGCCGAGCGCGTCGACGTCCTCGCGGCGCTTGAGCAGCAACGTCTCGGCGACGCCACCCGTGTCGCGCTTGTGGCCGATGAGGCGCGCCGGCATGACGCGCGTACGGTTAGCGACGAGCAGGTCGCCCGGCTCGAGGTAGTCGATGATGTCGCGGAACGTGCGGTGCTCGACGGAGCCGTCCTCGCGGTGCAGCACGAGCAGCCGGCAGGAGTCGCGCGGCTCGGCAGGGGCCTGGGCGATGAGCTCCTTGGGCAGGTCATAGTCGAAGTCGTCGGTTCTCAGCTGCATCGTTGCGCAACTTTCCACGTCGAGGGGCCACAGGCGGTCACGGCGGCGCCCCATGCGAGGCGCGCGTCCGACCCATGGGGAGCAGTCTAGCCATTCAGTGGGCTTCTCGGGTGCACAAACCGGGACAATCGACAGAAATATGGCGGACGCCGCAGTATCAGCACGACGATCGGTTTTCCCGCCGGCCGCCTCGCGTCCCCCGGCACCGAAGGAAAGCGACCTACCAGGGTATAATCCCTCAACGCGCCACAGCGCTTCCGACCGCAAAGGGGGCCGCACGATCGCCATGAACATCCTCGACTATCTCGGCACCGCGTTCGACACGTTTGCGACGCGGCCGCTCGGCAACGTCGATGCGCTCATCCTGACGCAGCTCTCCATGGTACGCGCCGAGGAGCTCGTCCCCGAGCGGCCCAGCAGCCTGCGAGCCCTCCCCCGCGCGCTGTTCGACGCCAGCGTGCGCGCCTACGTGCGCCCCGCCGACCTCATGCGCGCTGAGTTGTACGACCGCCTCTTCACCGGTCTCGCCTCGGACCGTCTTGAGGCACTGCTCTGCGCACTCGCTGCAAGCCCACGCTTTCGCGAGCTGCGCATCTCCCACCCGGTCAGCCTGTTCGACCCCGAGCGTCACACGCAGTTTGCCGCTGCCACCTATGCGTGGGGACGCGGGAGCGGCGCGTGGTCGTTCGTCGCGTTTCGCGGGACGGACACGTCGTTCACGGGCTGGCGCGAGGACTTCAACATGGCCATCGAGCCCCGCGTCCCCGCCCAGGAGCAGGCCGCACGCTACCTGGAGCGCGTCGCCCAGCGCACGCGCGGCCCGCTCTACGTCGGCGGGCATTCCAAAGGCGGCAACCTCGCCACGTACGCCGTCGCCATGGCCTCGCAGCGCGTGCGCGACCGCGTGGCGCGCGTGTGGTCGTTCGACGGCCCCGGCTTTCTTCCGCAGACGCTCTCGGCCGACGAGTACGCCCTCGCGCGTCCTCTCCTCACGAAGATCGTGCCGAACGAGTCGTACATCGGCATGCTGCTCGAGCGCGACGATGAGCTGCTCGTAGCGCGCAACACCGCCCACGGCATCGCACAGCACAGCGCCTTCACCTGGGAGATCGACCCGGACACGCTCGACTTCGCCTGGGCGGACAAGCTTTCCGACAGCTCGTCGTTCTTCCGACAGGTCATGAGCGACTGGGTCGGCCGCTACTCGCGCGAAGAGCTCGAGCAGTTCACCGAGGAGCTGTTCGCGGCACTCCAGTCCACAGATGCCCACGACATCGACGACCTGCTCGCTGGAGGACCCAAGACCGCCGCCATCCTCGGCCAGGCCGTGCAGAACGCTGGCGACGACGGGCGGCGTGTCGTGTTTGGCATGCTGGGGCAGCTCGGGCAGACCGCCGCGCGGCGGGCGGGTGACGGCATCACAGGGGCCGTGCGCTCGGGGGCCGCAACGCTCGCGAGAGCGCTGCGCCGCGGGAGAACCACGCGGTCTTAGAGGGCGTTTTCGGAAACGGACGCTCGCCTCTTCGGGCATACCCTGTCGCGAGGCGCCCAATTTCTGGCCAATAAGCCGCATCGTGTACTGGCGCCCGCGGGCAGGGAAACGCCGCGAAGATGCCGACCTGCGCAAATGCGGCGCCCGATCCCCTCGATCGAGCACCGCACCCAGAAGCGGCATGCACGACTCGCGTTTCTGCCCGCGCGCGGCTGCCTTCCGTGCGAATGCCTCGCGAGAAACGCTACCTCGCGCCCGCCGCGGCCGCGCGCACCACGTCCCGGTCACGCGTGCGAGCCTCGCGGGCCTCGCAGCGCTCCCACGCCGACTCCGCCGCCGAGAACCGGCAGCCGCAGTAGTTCTGGCGATACATGCCGAGCTCGCGCGAGCGCGTCGTCGCCTGCGGGTACCACGCCGTGAAGTCGCGGGGCAGCGGCTCGAGCCCCACGCGCCGCGCCTCGCGTTCGAGCTCGCGGTTGCAGGCATCGAGCAGCTGGTACGGAGAGACGGCCAGCGTCGTGGCCAGCGCGTCGAAGCCGCCCGCCGCCCCCATGTCTGCCGCGACGCGAAGGCGCATGCGGTAGCACGCCGTACAGCGGGCAGCTCGGTTCGTCCCGAAGCGCGCGACGTCCCGCTCCCAGGCCGCGGCGTCATAGGGCCCCTCAAGCACGGAAATGCCCTCGCCGCCGGCCCAAAAGCGTAGCGTCTCGAGCCGATGGTCGTACTCAGAGCGCGGCGCGATGTTGGGATTCACGTAGCAGATCGTGATGTCCCAGCCCTCCTGCTGCAGCAGGCGCGTCGGCTCGAGCGAGCACGGACCGCAGCACGCGTGCAGCAGAAGGCGCCGTCCGCTTTCGGCCATGGCTTAAAGGTCGCCTTCATCGAGCGAGGACGCGTCGGAGAGGTCGTCCACGACGGTCTCGCGGGCAGGCGCCTGCGCAGCAGAAGGCGCATCCGCCGTCGGAGTTGTGGGCTTCTCGGCCGCGGCCACCTGCTCCGCACGCTCCCCTGCGGCGGAGGCAGTCTCGCTCTTCCCCGCCACGACGCGCGTCACCTTGACGTCGCCCGAACCGCTCAGCACGGCGTCGAGCGCAGCTGCCGCCTTGGCAGCCTCCTTCTTCTCGACGGCGCTGAGGTAGATCTGGTAGTAGAGCAGACCGAGCACCGCCGCCGTGACCGAGCCCATGATGATGCCGAGCTTTGCCTCCGTCACGCTCGTGCCGTCGGTGAACGCCAGGCCGGAGATGAGAATGGACATCGTGAAGCCGATACCGCCCAGGATGCCCACGCCCACCATGTGGCCCCAGCGCACGTTGTCCGGCAGCTTGAAGCGGAAGATGAGCACCATGATGGCCGTCGTCAGCAGGATGCCGATGGGCTTGCCCGCGAGCGCTCCGATGAAGACACCCAGCGTCACCGGGTCGCCGATGACGGCGAGCATGTCGGCGCCAGCAAAGCTGATCTGCGCGTTAACGAAGGCGAACAGCGGCAGCACGAGGAAGTTGACCGGCC
Source organism: Coriobacteriia bacterium (assembly GCA_018368455.1). NCBI lineage: Bacteria > Bacillati > Actinomycetota > Coriobacteriia > Coriobacteriia bacterium. The sequence goes on along the minus strand of JAGZEG010000003.1, from coordinate 66,556 downwards.
ACGAGATGGCGTGCTCGACGCGCTGCAGCGGCGGCGTCACGCGATGCGACACCGTCTCGAGCTGGCGTGCAAGCTCCGTGACCTTGTGCTGGCCGAGCACGCGAGAGGTCGCGTCGTAGGCGTCGTCGATGACGTTGGCGCGCGACACGAGCCAGCTCGTGAAGTTCGTCAGCTGGACGTCGGAGCGCGACGGCAGCGTGAACGCCAGCACGACGCCGGCGAGCGTGGCGTGCACGCCCGAGAAGAAGAAGCACAGCCACAGCGCGCCGCCCACGAGCATGTACGGCGTCACCATGTACACCTTGCCGCGGTTGAGCGCCAGCAGAACGAGCGTCGCGCCCGCCGCCCCGGCCAGCCAGGCAAAGTTGACCGACGAGCTGTAGAACAGCGCGATGACGACGATGGCGAACAGGTCGTCGGCAATGGCCAGCGTCGAGAAGAACACCTTGGCGCCGAGCGGCACGCGATCGCCGAGCAGCGACATGACGGCCAGGGCGAACGCGATGTCCGTCGCCGTGGGGATGGCCCAGCCGTGCGACGTCTCCGCCGGGTTGATGAGCAGGAAGATGATCGCCGGGCCTGCGACGCCGCCCAGAGCCGCCACCATGGGAAGGATGGCCTGTTTGGGCTGGGCAAGCGCGCCGACGGTCATCTGATACTTGAGGTCGCAGCCCACGAGCAGGAAGAAGAACGCCATGAGCACGTCGTTAACGATCACCTCGAACGACAGGCCGATGAACGTGCCGCCGATCGTGATGCCGATGGGCGTCATCATGGCGTGATGCAGCGTCTCGTACAGCGCTGTGTTCGACAGGACGATAGCGACGACGGCGGCGATGATCATGAGGGCCGCGGCAGCCGTGTCAGAGAAGATCTCCCTCATGCGGCGCTTCGCCTCGAAGCGCTTGCGGGATACGTCGATCATCACGCTTTCGAGTCCCATGGGACCTCCTCACGGCAACAGTTCGGTCGTTCCAAAGATTCTGGGCGGCGGTGGCCCCGGGCGCGGCGCATCCCCCACCACTCGGAGCCGCCCGCTATACAGCGCGGCCGTCCGTCCGACGACGAGCGTCAGGCGGGCGGCCGTCACACAGGATCGCGCGATCGTGCGAAAGAGGGCGCGCGCCTACTCGGCGGCCTCGATGAGCGGCGCGGCGACCTGCTTCTTGCGGGAGAGCACACCGGGCATCCAGACGCCCTCGGGGCTGGCCGTGATCTTGAGGCCCTTCTCGGCCACGGCGGGGTCGCCGCAGATGAACACCTGCGAGCCCTCCTCGATGATGTCGGTCACGAGCAGCACGAGCGTGTCGCCCTCGTGCTCGGTGCGGTACGCCTCCATGGCGGCGCGCAGCTCGGCAGCCTGCTCGAGCACCGGCCCCTTGTTGACGGTCTCGTACTGGCCGATGTACACGGCCTTGCCGCCGATCTCGAAGCGCTTGATGTCGCGGCTCACCATCTGGGCGGGCGTGAAGCCGTCAGCCCCGCGGCTGCGGAAGACCTCGGCGCCGAACTCGACCGGGTCGCGGCCGATCTGCTTGCCGAGCTTCTCGGCGATGACGCGGTCGACAGGCGTCGTCGTCGGGCTCTTGAGCATGACGGTGTCTGTCATCATGGCCGCGAGCAGGCATGTGGCCTGCTCGTCGCTCATCGGGGTGTTCGTAATCTCGAACAGCTTGGCGATGATGGAGCAGCTCGAGCCCCACGGGAAGTTGAGGAACCAGATGGGCTGGGCTGTGGAGACATCGGCGATGCGGTGATGGTCGATGACGGCCACGATCTCGGCGTTCTCGATGCCGTCGATCGCCTGGGACAGCTCGTTGTGGTCGGTCAGGATGACCTTCGTCTTAGGCTCGGCGGGCTCGATGCACGTCTTGAGCTCAGGCTCGGCAAAGCCGACCTTCTCGAGCAGGGCCTTCGTCTCGCCGGGCAGGCCACCCTGGCGGCACGCGACGTACTCGTTGTCCTTGTCCAGCGTGTTGGCCAGCTGGGCAAACATGACGGCCGACATGATGGCGTCGTTGTCGGGATTCTTGTGGCCGATCACATAGACCTTGCTCATGAACGAAGATCCTCCTCGAATAGGACGTACGGATTCATACGAATGTACCCACCGTCGGCGTATTTTAACGCGCTCCTTATACGCGAACGGACTCGCCGGCCCCGAACCGCAAATCTCCCGCAGCCGGTCTCGCCAGCCCCGCGAGCGGGGCATCTGCGTGGAGTTCGCAAGAACGGGCGCCCGAGCGCACCGGCCTTACCCCGCGACCCGGGCGACGGGCGTGAAGTTCGCAAACGGGCAACGATCGGAAACGAGCCGAAAACGAGCGCGTGGCAGGCTGTGCTCATCCGACTCGAGCGAAGAAGGAGCGCACCATGGCAAAGCATCGCATCGCGGCGTTCATCCGCGCCGACCAACCCGACCTCTTCACGCCGTGCCTGGCGGAGTGGGGCCTCGAGGACGAGATAGAGGTGCGCGTCGTCCGCAGCGACGCGCCGGCAGAGCCCGAGGACGTCGAGGGCTGCGAGGGGCTCATCATGGGGTGGAAGGACGTCGACTACGCGCGCCTGCCCGAGATGAAGGACCTGCGCATCGCCTGCCGGCAGTCCATCGGCATCGACGGCATCGACGTCGACGCCTTCACGCGGGCCGGCATCGGCGTCTCGAACACGCCGAACTGGTGCTCGTACGACGTTGGCCTGCACTCCGTCGCGCTCATGCTCGACCTGTACAAGAAGCTGACGTACCTCGATCGCCACTACCGCCTGGGCGAGAAGGCGACGCGCGGCCTGTACGAACCGAACCGTCCCTGCGGCCAGACGTTCGGCATGGTGTTCTTCGGGCACATCGCGCAGTGCGTGCTGCCCATGGTCAAGGCGCTCGACATGAACGTGCTCGTGTACGCCCCCACGAAGAGCGCCGAGTACCTCAGGAGCTTCGGCTGCGAGAAGGCGGCGACCGTTGAGGAGCTCTGCCGCCGCTCGGACGTCGTCTCTCTCTACTGCCCGCTACTGCCCGAGACACGCCACATCATCGGGGCGCCCGAACTCGCCGCCATGAAGCCGACAGCGTTTCTCATCAACGTCGCGCGCGGCGGGCTCGTCGACGACGAGGCGCTGGCGACGGCGCTGCGGGAAGGGCAGATTCGCGGCGCGGGGCTGGACTGCCTCGAACACGAGCACGAGCAGGGGTTCGACCCGCTGGCAAGCCCGCTGCTGAGCATGGAAAACGTCGTGGCGACGCCGCACGCGGCCTGGTACTCCGTCGAAGCTCGCGCCGAACAGCCGCGCATCGCGCTGCGCCAGCTCGTTGACTACCTGCTCGACGGCAAAGCGCCAAGCGGCCTGGCCAACCCCGAGGCCCTCGGATTCCCGCCCCACACGCACCAGACGATCAAGTAGGGGCGCCCGCCCCCAGGGCACCTCCAGCGAAGGCGATCCCCTGGGGGCGGTTCTCTACCCCCGGATCTTGACGATCGGCTTTGCGCCTGGCCGGCAAAGGGCGCCGGCGAGGGGCACGCGCCGTCAAAATCTAGCCCTTGATTTTGACAATCGGCGCGTAACCCTTGAGCAGCTTCTTCGTCTGGCCGCCCTTGTCGAACTTGATCTCGACGGCGTCGCCCTTTGCCGACAGCACCGTGCCGGGCCCGAACACCTTGTGGCTCACGCGGTCGCCGCGCTCGAAGCTCTCCGACGTCCCCTGTGACGCGAAGCTCGCGGCCGCCGCCGTCGGCGCCGGCATCTCCGCAGCGCGCGAGCTGTCGGCATAGCTCCCGCCCGAGCGCGCCGAAGACGGCCGCCCCGACCCCATGCCGCGCCCCGAGCTGCCAAGAGACGCAAACGACATGCCGCCCGAGCGCCCGGAGCTCGACCCGCCGCTCGAGCGCGTCGCGCTGCCGAACACGCGGCCGCCGTACATGTCGGAACCACGTCCGCTGCCGAACGTCCCGTGGCGATCGCCGCGCTTCTCCCAGCCCGTGCCGAGGAAGCCCGACGAGCCCACGCCGACCGTCTCGAGGTGCCCCGCCGGGATCTCGTCGATGAAGCGCGAGCGCGGGTTTGCGACGGCCTCGCCGTAGAGGTGACGCGTCGCCGCATACGTCAGGAACAGCCGTCGGCGGGCACGGGTGATGGCAACATAGGCGAGGCGGCGCTCCTCCTCGAGGTTATCGTCCTCACGCTTGAACGAGGTGTGAGGGAAGATCGTCTCCTCCATGCCGGCCACGAACACGGTGTTGAACTCGAGGCCCTTGGCCGAGTGCACCGTCATGAGCGTGACGGTGGAGCCGCCCTCGCCTGCCGCGTCCAGGTCGGTTCGCAGCGCGAGCCACTCCATGAAACCGGCCAGCGAAAGGTCGCCCGCCTGGGCCTGAGCCGGCTCGCCTGCGCCGTCCGAATCGTCGAACAGACCCGCCTGCGTCCCGTCCGCGCCCGACGCCTCCGCCTGTACCTCGGCGTTGGACAGCAGGTCGCTCTCCACGTCGTGCTGCTCCACATAGTCCTGCACGACGCCAAAGAACTCGCGGATGTTGCCGACGCGCTCCTCGGCCTCAGGCGTGCCCTCGGCCTTGAGCGCCGAGATGAGGCCCGCCTTGTCGGCGATCATCTCGACGACGTCGCGCAGATTGCCTTCGTAGGCCGCCGCGTCGTTGATGACCTGGATGAAGCGTACGAGACCGTTGCGCGTGCGGCTCGACAGCGTGGGTTCGTCGACAATGGCCCGCCCCGCCGCCTCGAAAAACGAGATGCCCTGCCGAGCCGCGAGCGCCGCGATGCGGTCCTGCGTCGTGGCGCCGATGGAGCGTGCCGGCTTGTTGATGACGCGGCGGGCCGACACGTCGTCGTTGGGGTTCACGACGAGCTTGAGGTAGGCCGTGAGGTCGCGAATCTCGGCGCGATCGAAGAAGCGCGTGCCGCCGACGATCGTGTACGGGATACCGGCGCGCAGCAGCATGTCTTCGAGCACGCGCGACTGGGCGTTCGTGCGGTAGAACAGCGCCATGTCCGAGTAGTCGACGCCGCGATCGCGCAGCTTCGCGATCTCAGAGCCGATCCAGCGGCCCTCGTCGCGCTCGTCGGACGCTTGGTAGAGCTTGATCTTCTCGCCGTCGCCCTCGTCGGTGAACAGGCGCTTGGCCTTGCGCTCCGTGTTGTGCGCAACCACGGCGTTTGCCGCGTCGAGAATGTGCCCCGTCGAGCGGTAGTTCTGCTCGAGCTTCACGGACTTGGCCTCGGGATAGTCCTGCTCGAAGTCGAGGATGTTGCGGATGTCGGCGCCGCGCCACGAGTAGATGGACTGGTCGTCGTCGCCCACGACCATGAGGTTGCGGTACTTGGCGGCGAGCAGCTTGCAGATCTGGTACTGGGCGCCGTTCGTGTCCTGATACTCGTCGACGGAGATGTAGCGGAAGCGCTCCTGGTAGCCGTTGAGCACGTCGGGGCAGGTCGAGAGCAGCGTGTAGGCGTTGACGAGCAGGTCGTCGAAGTCCATGGCGTTTGAGCGCTTCAGGCGCGTCTGCAGCTCGGCGTAGACCTTGGCCGCGATCTCCCCCGGAGGCGTGCGCGCACTGGCAAGCATCTCGTCGGGATCCATGAGCTCGTTTTTCGCCGAGGAGATGCGCGAGCGCACCATGTTGACCGGAAAGCGCTTGATGTCGACGTTCATGCCGTTGAGGATGTCTTTGACGAGGCGGTTCGAGTCGTCGTCGTCATAGATCGTGAAGTTGTCAGTGTAGCCGAGGCGCTGTCCGTCGATGCGCAGCATGCGCACGCACATGGCGTGGAACGTGCAGACCCACATGCCGCGCGTCGAGCGGCCGCCCAGAAGCTTATCGAGACGCTCGCGCATCTCCTTTGCCGCCTTGTTCGTGAACGTGATGGCGAGGATCTGCCAGGGCGCGACGCCGAGGTCCTCGATCATGTGTCCGATGCGGTACGTGAGCACGCGCGTCTTTCCCGAGCCAGCGCCCGCAAGCACCAGCAGCGGGCCCTCCGTCGTGACGACGGCCTGACGCTGGGCAGGATTGAGCGAGTCGATGTCGATGGCCATGGGCACGTCACCTTTCGAACAAGTCGCGAGCACGGGACACGAGACACAGCGCGGGGCCGTGACGCCAAGGCCACGACCCCGCTGCGATGAGCCCATTCTATCGCGCGCGTGCTCCCCCGTCGTGGACGCCCCGTGGGGATGCCGTCGTACGGCGCAACGCAATGACCGCTTCTCGCAAACCGTTGAAGAACACATGTTCGTATGTTACGATAGCGCCATCGTATACAACCTTAAGCAACAAACTCTCTGGTCGAGCCCCAACAAACAGCCTCGTCACACACATTATGGTATCATATACGCTACCATGCTAAGGAGCACAGCATGCCAGACATACAGGAGCTCGTGGCCGAGATGCGTCGTTGCCAGAAAGGAGTTCGGTATCGCGATGCCGAGCGCGTGCGTACGGCCTACTTTGGACAAGCGCGTATGCATGGGTCGCACCATGTGTACAGGATGCCCTGGAAAGACGACCCCCGGATCAACATTCAGAACAAAGACGGCTACGTAAGCCCCTATCAGGTTAAACAAATCCTTGCAGCATTGGACAGATGGGAGTCCGAGCATGTATCAGGCTGAGGAGTACACGTTCCGCGTGTTTTACTCTCAAGAAGACCACGCCTTCATCGCAACCGCAGCCGAGTTTCCCAGTCTTTCGAACGTGGGAGACTCGCAAGCTGACGCGCTAGCAGGACTCGTCACGCTCATCCAGGACGTCCTCTCCGATCTGCAGGAGGAGGGAGCGGCGGCGCCCGAACCTCTTGGCAGGCGCCGCTACTCTGGCAAGATCTCCCTACGCATAACGCCCCAGCAGCACCGCCGGCTTGCCATGGAGGCCGCCGAGCAAGGCGTCTCCATCAATCAGCTTCTCGTGTCACGCGTCTAGCCCGGCCCTCCCTATAGGTCCCGGGTGCGGTAAAGGCGGACGCTCACCAGAGCGCTGATGGCCGTGAGGACGACCGCAACGCCGAGCAGCGCGAGCATCAGCGCCACGAGACCGCCTGAGGTGGACAGCGTTGCCACGGCGTCATCGAGCCCAGCCATGATCTGGTCACCCGCAAGCTGCAAGACAAAAAGCGGCACGAGCACGATCAGAACGATGGCGATCGGGTACACCCTCATGACGCGCTGCGCCCCGAAGCGAAAAGAGAGCGGTACGAGCGTACCAACAAGCAGCGAGCCAATCGCGAGCGCCAGCGTCAAGCTACCCCCCATGGCCGCCCACAGCGACGGGTCCGCAAGCGCCCCGAACCCACGACCATCCAAGCACCCTTGGACGAGCAGCGTCACCGACGACGCCGCGAGGAACGTGGCGACGCCCGCCACGCCCAGCGCCCCGATGGCAACGAAGCGGCCGAGCACGACGTCGCGACGCGCGAGCGGCAGCGCCATGCGATACGCGCTCCACCCGTTTGCGTCATCCATCACGCAAAGGTTCATACCAAACACCATGAGCGAGTAGATAGTGACGAACGCGACGGCGGCGGCGAGCACCTCAGCGCCCTGCAGGCTCAGGCACACCGCCAGCACGGCAAACACGAAGATCTGCAGCACGAGGAGGTGGCGAAACGAAACGAGGTCAATGCGCGCCGATCGGATGATGCCGCTCATAGCAGCTCTCCCTTCAGGACGAAGCCCAGATAGTCGTCGATGCCCATGCGCTCACACTCGAGCTCGGGCCAGCGCGCCGCAAACGCCGCGCGGTCGGGCACGCATAGCGCGACGCCCATGTCCTGCCGCAGCACGCGGGCCCGGTCGTCCCGCGTCTCTCCCGGGATGGCGTCCGGCCCTGCGGCACGCAGCTCGTCGAGCTCGCGAGAGCGCAAGCGCACGAGGCCCATGCGGTCGCAGATGTCGTCCTTGGGGCGCGTGAACACAACGCGACCCTCGTCGATGCAGCACACGATATCGGCGACCTTCTCCAGGTCGCTCGTGATGTGGCTCGAGAGCAGCACGGCGTGGCCGTCATCGGCAACGAAGTCGCGCAGCACGTCGAGCGCCTCGTCGCGAGCCATCGGGTCGAGGCCGGCCGTCGCCTCGTCAAGGATGAGCAGGCGCGCGTCGTGAGACAGCGCGCACGCAAGTTGCAGCTTCATGCCCATGCCACGAGAGAGGTCCTTGACGCGTTTGCGTGCGCCCAGTCCGAATCGCCCGCACAGCTCCTCAAAGCGCCTCTGGTCCCACGTGCGATACGCCAGTTGCATGATGCGCGCCACGCCATCGAGCCGTAGAGACGCCGGAAGGGGAACCGTGTCAAACACGACGCCGACGTGCTCCTTGACGAGGGCGCCTTTCGGGGCCGCGATGTCACGCGGGCTCATCCCTAGCACGCGTGCCTCTCCCCCGTCGAGCGAGACGAGGCCAAGCAGGGCCTTGATTGTCGTGGACTTGCCGGCCCCGTTGCGCCCAACAAAGCCGACAATCGTGCCGGCATCGACGCGCAGTGAGACATCCTGGAGCATGAATCCCTCGTAGCGCTTCGTCATGCCGCGGGCCTCTATGAGCGCCCCAGCATCCCAGGCGCCTTCATGGGAAAGCTGAGTGGGGAACGTCGCGCTCGTCACTGCGCTCACCTGCCCCTTTGTTCTATTCATTTCAGCTCACCTTCAAGGTCTATGAAAACGTTATCGTTGAGATTGAGAGTTTGTTGAGCGTGAGTCCGACCCCCTCACGGCTCCATCTGCAGGTGCAGCATCTCGAGAAGCTCGTCGTCGGACAGACCGAGCTCGCGCCCCTTGCGCACCGCAGAGCCGAGCAAGGCCTCGACGTCACGCAGCCGCTCCTCGCGCAGCATCTCGCGATTCCCACCCGCAACGAAGCAGCCCTTGCCCTGGACGGTCGTGATAAAGCCGGCCGCCTCGAGGTCGGCATAGGCGCGCTTCGTCGTGATGACGCTCACGCGCAGGTCGTTCGCCAGCACGCGCATGGAGGGCAACTGCTCCCCCCCCTTGAGCTCGCCCGCGAGGATGAGCCCCTTGACCTGCGACGTGATCTGCTCGTAGATCGGTTTCGTACTCGCGTTTGAGATGATGATCTCCACGGCGTAGGCCCCTTCGCTTCCGTACACGGTCGGCGCATCCGGCGTCCCCGACGCACCGTGCCCGGCTCGGCGTCCCGATCCAGGCATTCAATGCACCCTCAGGCGTCCCCAAGCGTACATAGTGTATATATACGACAATCACAGTATACACGGAGCAGCTCGCCATGCAAGACCAGGTCATCTCTTTGCTCTAAAACCCCGCCCGACCACGCAAACGCCGCATTACCGCGCGGTGTGTCCTGTATCCTATTGAGGACTTTTCGGAGTCAGCATGAGATCTCACGAAGGGATGACAAGACACCCATGAGCGAAGCCATCGCCACAGCTACGCCTGACATCGCGTGCCCCGCACCGAGCGGCACTCCGAATCCGCAGGAGCCATCCGAAAAGAGGGGGAAGATCCCCCTCATCATGAAGATATACGGCATCCTGTGCATACTGCAGGGCGCCGGCGTCGCTGTCCTCTCGATCATCCTCGCCGTGGGCCTGTTCGTCCTGCGCGACCAGATCCTCCCTCAGCTCAACGACACGACGCTCACGCTCGTGATCGAAATCGTCTCGTTTGCAGTGACGCAGGTCACGTCCGTCATGCTCGTCATCTTTGGCGTCCTGCTGCTGCGCAACCGCCAACGGCATGCCGCGCAGTGGGCCTACGCACTCATCGCAGCGACCGTCGCGTCGCTCGTCCTCGACATGATGCTCAACGGCCCGTCCATGGACCTGCTCGACAACTTCATCCAGATCGTCATCCTCGTCGCCATATCCGTCACCGTCGACCCCGCGCTGACGGACGAGCGCCATCTGCGCCGTAAGCTGCGCCGCATGGAGCTGCACGAGGACGCCGAGGAGGGCACGCTCGGCCGCGACGAGACGGGCAGGGGCTACATCACGCTCGACTTCTTCAACCTGTTCTGGACGTTTATCGTCTGCTGCGTGCTCGGCCTCGTCATAGAGGTCGTCTACCACATGGTCTTCGTCGAGCCGGGCGTCTACCAGGATCGCGCCGGCGTGCTGTTCGGCCCGTTCTCGCCCATCTACGGCTTCGGCGCCGTACTCATGACCGTGGCGCTCAACCGCTTCTGGTGCGCCAACGTCGTCGTCATCTTCCTCGTGAGCGCCGTCATCGGCGGTGCATTCGAGTTCTTCGTGAGCTGGTTCATGGAGACGGCGTTCGGCATCACGGCCTGGGACTACTCGGGCACGTTCCTCTCCATCGACGGCCGCACGAACGGCATGTTCATGGCGATGTGGGGCTGCCTCGGCGTCGTGTGGATCAAGCTGTGCCTGCCGAGGATGCTCAAGCTCATCAACCTCATCCCCTGGCAACTGCGCTATCCCGTGACCGTCGTGTGCGCGGCGCTCATGGTCGCCAACGGCCTCATGACGCTGCAGGCGCTCGACTTCTGGCATGAGCGCGAGTCCGGCAAAGTGCCGCAGACGGCTGTCGAGCAGTTCTACGCCACGCACTTCGGCAACGACTACATGGAGAACCGCTTCCAGTCCATGACGATCAACCCAGAGAACGCGGCCCGCGTGCCCGATACGACGACCGGCCAGCAGTAGGAGCAAGGCGCTCGTCCCCGCGCGCGCTACGCGAGGCCGAGCGCAAGCCCGATCGTGTGCACGACGAACGCCACGACCCACGCGACGCCGCACTGCAGCGCCACCATGCCGGCCGCGTAACGCGCACCCAGCTCGCCACGCACGACGCCGATCGCCGCGACGCACGGCGTGTACAGCAGCACGAACACGAGGAACGTGTAGGCGCTCAGCGGCGTGAACAGGCTCGCCAGCCCACCGGCAGCCCCGCCGACGAGCACGGACAGCGTCGACAGGACGCTTTCCTTGGCCAGAAAGCCCGTCGCCAGCGCACAGGCAGCCTGCCACACGCCAAAGCCGAGCGGCGCGAACAGCGGGGCGATGAGCCCGCCCAGGCCCGCCAGCAGGGAGTCCGCCTGGTCAGGCGCCACGTTCAGGCGAACGTCGAACGTCTGGAGGAACCACACGACGACGCTTGCCGCGAATATGATCGTGAACGCCTTCGTGATGAAGCCCTTCGCCTTGTCCCACACAAGCAGCAGCGTGCTCTTCAGGCTCGGCAGACGATAGTTCGGCAGCTCCATGATGAACGGCACCGGCTCGCCGCGAAACGCCGTGCGTCGCATGGCGAGGGCCACGAGCACGCCGACGCCCATGCCCAGGAAGTACAGGGACAGCATGACGAGGGTGCCGTTCGTCGGGAAAAACGCCGCGGTGATCGTCGCGTATACCGGCAGCTTCGCAGAGCAGCTCATGAACGGCGTCAGCAGCACCGTCAGGCGCCGGTCGTGTTCGGAGGGCAGCGTGCGCGTCGCCATGATGGCAGGTACGCTGCAGCCGAAACCGACGAGCATCGGCACGAGGCTGCGTCCCGACAGGCCGATGCGGCGCAGCGCCCGGTCCATGAAGAAGGCGACGCGCGCCATGTAGCCCGAGTCCTCGAGCAGGGACAACATCAGGAACAGCGTCGCGATGACCGGCACGAACGACAGCACGCTCCCCACGCCGCTCAGGGCGCCGTCCACGATGAGCGAGCGCACGACGTCGTTGATGGCGAGCGCGCGCAGCCCCTCGTCGGCAAGCCCGATGAGCGCCGAGACGCCGACGTCGAGCAGGTCAGCGAGCGGCTGGCCCACGAGGCCGAACGTCACCCAAAACACGAGCGCCATGATGAGCGCGAACACGGGCAGCGCCGTGAAGCGGCCCGTCAGGATGCGGTCGATAGCGACGGAGCGACGGTGCTCACGGCTCTCGCGCGGCTTTACGACCGCCTGCTCGCACAGCGCCTCGATGAAAGCGAAGCGCATGTCAGCAACGGCAGCGAGCCGATCGCAACCTGCCTCGCGCTCCATCTGCGTCACGATGTGCTCGACGGCATCTGCCTCGTTCGCGTCGAGGTCAAGCGCCTCGCGCACGAGCGAATCCCCCTCGACAAGCTTCGTCGCCGCAAAGCGCATGGGTATACCGGCGCGGCTGGCGTGGTCGTCCACGAGGGCGGCTATACCGTGAATGCAGCGGTGCAGCGCTCCCCCGTCGGGACCGTCCTGCCGGCAGAAGTCGAGCCGGCCCGGGCGCTCACGGCGCAGCGCAACGTTGACGACATGCTCGACGAGCTCGTCGATGCCCTCGCCGCGCGCGGCGACGATGGGCACGACCGGGACGCCGAGCTGCGCCTCGAGCTCGTTGACGTCGACGGTCCCGCCGTTTGCCGCGACCTCGTCCATCATGTTGAGCGCGATGACGAGCGGCACGTCGAGCTCCATAAGCTGCAGCGTAAGGTAGAGATTGCGCTCGATGTTCGTGGCGTCGACGACGTCGATGACGGCATCTGGGCGCTCCCGCAGGATGAACTCGCGCGTCACGACTTCCTCGCCCGTGTAGGGCGACAGCGAGTAGATGCCCGGCAGGTCGGTCAGCGTGACTTCGGGATGCGAGCGGATGGGGCCGTCCTTGCGGTCGACCGTGACGCCCGGGAAGTTGCCGACGTGCTGGTTTGAGCCCGTGAGCTGGTTGAATAGCGTCGTCTTGCCGCAGTTCTGGTTGCCGACGAGAGCAATGGACAGCGGGCTGCCCTGCCGGCGCTCCGCCTGCGAGCCATCGCGCCGCGGGCTGTAGCGGCCCTCTCCCAGAGCCAGATGCGCCGCGCGAGGCCTGCGGACCGAGGACCGCTCGGCGCCGGAGCCGGCCGTGCCGGGAACGTGCGCCTCGTGGACGTCGCGCAGCGCGATGTGGGCCGCGTCATCACGCCGCAGCGTCAGCTCGTAGCCGCGCAGGCGGATCTCCACGGGGTCGCCCAGAGGCGCGACCTTCATCATCGTGACCTCGGTGCCCGGCGTCAGCCCCATGTCGAGCAGATGGGCCCGCAGGCTCGTCTCCGCGCAGTCCACGGAAGCGACAACGGCGTCCTTGCCGATGGGCAGCGTGTCAAGCGACATACCCGACGCGTCCTGTGACTCGGCCCGCCGACCCGTACCCTGCGCCATGAATCGTCCCCTCTTTGCGTTTAAGTACCGCGCGAGGCCCACGACGGCCCCGCCCTTCCTTTCTCCCACCTGCCGCGCGCTCGCAGGGGCGCACGGCCTGAGAAGTATAGCCCAGGCGGCCCTTTTCTCGCAGTTCGGCACACCTGTAGCCCGTTTTGCGCGAGGAGGTACCACACCGTGCGCGAATCTCAGTGCAACGGGCGCTATCATGCGAGGTACCAAAAGGGTTCGCGATCTCGAACCCCGCACGCAAAGCCGACAGCGTCCCCATGACAAGAAAGGGCCACCATGAAGGAGCTTGAGCAGCGCATCGTAGCCGACGGCGTCGTGAAGGAGGGCGGCGTCCTCAAGGTGGGTGCGTTCCTCAACCACCAGTGCGACGTGGGGCTGTTCGACCGCATGGGTGCCGAGTGGGCACGCCTGTTCGCCGGGCGCCCCGTCGACAAGATCCTGACGATCGAAGCGTCGGGTATCGGCATCGCCTGCTGCGTCTCGCGCCACTTCGATAGCGTCCCCGTCGTGTTTGCCAAGAAGGCCCAGTCCATCAACCTCGACGGCGAGCAGTACTGCACAAAGATCCACTCGTTCACGAAGAACAAGGACTTCGACGTCATCGTGTCCAAGCAGTTCCTCACCGCCGGCGATCACGTGCTCATCATCGACGACTTCCTCGCCAACGGCTGCGCCCTCGACGGCCTCATCGAGATCTGCGAGCAGGCGGGCGTCGTCATCGAGGGCATCGGCATCGCCATCGAGAAGGGCTTCCAGCGTGGCGGCGCCGAGCTGCGCGAGCGCGGCTTCAACCTGCAGTCGCTCGCCATCATCAAGGACATGGACGCGGCGACGGGCACGATCACGTTCGCATAGAACACGGAGGCATACGATGGCATTCAAGGACATCGAGCTCGCGGAGCTGCAGCTCAACCCGTTCACGAAGATCGGCAAGGAGTGGATGCTCGTCACGGCCGGCGACGAGGCGTCTCACAACACGATGACGGCGAGCTGGGGCGGCATGGGCGTGCTCTGGGGCAAGAACGTCGCGTTTGCCTTCATTCGACCACAGCGCTACACGAAGCAGTTCGTCGACGCCAATGACACGTTTACGCTGACGTTCTTTGACGAGAGCTATCGCGACGCCCTGCAGCTGCTCGGCACGAAATCGGGCCGCGACAGCGACAAGATCGCCGAGGCCGGACTCACGCCGCTGTACGTGGACGGCACGACGTCCTTCGAGGAAGCGGACCTCATCCTCGTGTGTCGCAAGCTCTACGCGCAGGACATGGATGCCAGCGCGTTTGTCGACACCGGGCTGCGCGACAAAGTCTATCCCGACGGAGACCTCCACACGTCGTACGTCGGCGCCATCGAGCGCGTCCTCGTGCGCGCATAGGGCCAAACCGTACGAACGCCGCCTCGGTTCCTCATGGCCGGGGCGGCTTTTTTTGTAGCTGCTTATTGTAACCCGCCACGTAGGGGCGCTTGCATGTGCTCCTCTCGCCGACATACGGCTGATTTCTGTTGCATTTTTCCCACTCGTATGAGTGAAATCTCTCGACCCGCCTTTTGTCATGTGAGCGTAGTACGCCGTCGTGACATTCATCTAACCCCCTTCGGGGGTGAGCATGACCCCATTCGGATGGCTACGGTAGCCATTGTGTAAACCGACACTTTTTGGTATGTCTATTGCAATATTAAAGGTATCGCAACGCATCAGTTTTTATTTTTCTTTCATGTAATACAGTGTGTGTACAATCATAATTCGTTCATTACTAAATTTTTCTTAGTTAAGGCATTCCATTACGATATATCGGTTTTGAGAACATAGTTCGTTCATATCATTTAACACTAGATTAATATTTCAATATATTTATATATAGTTGTATATGATAATTCCTATCATTAATATCGTAATGTCATAATTGTGTTTTTGAATTTCGATCTGGCTTTAACAGCAAGGAAGACCCTATCTTTTGAGCAAGTTACGCGAGGCTACGCAATGCCTCTGCGCACTGCATGACCTGCGCAACATGCTCGCATCCTATGAGGCTCGTTCGGTTTTTCGGAGAGAGGAAAGGAAGGGAGAGCCATGGAACTCACGCGTCGTGGTCTGTTCAAAGTTGCCGGCGCGGCGATCGCCAGTAGTATGGCGTTCGGGCTGACGTCCAAATCGAAGGCGCTGGCCGTCGAGTCACCCACGGAGTGGAAGCTCGCCAACACGGAGGAGGTCACGAACATCTGCTGCTACTGTGCAGGCGGATGCGGATCTCTGTGCTCCGTGCGCGACGGCGAGCTCATCAACCTCGAGGGCGACCCCGACAGCCCCATCAACTTCGGCGGCCTCTGCCCCAAGGGCGCCACGATGTCGCAGCTGCGCAACATCGTCGACCCGCAGACTCGCGAGGTCGTCAAGAACCCCGACCGCGTCGCCAAGCCGATGGTGCGCCGTCCCGGCTCCTCCGAGTGGGAGGACATCTCTTGGGAGGACGCCGTCGCCGAGATCGCGCGCAAGGTCAAGGACACGCGCGACGAGACGTTCGAAGAGACGGATGCGGACGGTCTGACCGTCAACCGCACGCCCGCCATCGCCAGCCTCGGCGGCTCTCAGCAGAACTCCGAAGAGGAGTACCTCATCCTCAAGGCCATGCGCCAGCTCGGCATCGTGGCCATAGACAACCAAGCGCGCGTTTGACACGGCCCCACGGTCGCCGGTCTGGCGGCCTCGTTTGGTCGTGGCTCGATGACGACGCACTGGTGCGATTTCCAGAACGCCGACGTCGTCATGAACATCGGCTCCAACAGCGCCGAAAACCACCCGCTGTCCTCGCGCTGGATCCACAAGTCCCACGAGAACGGTGGCAAGTGGATCGTCGTTGACCCGCGCTACACGCGCACGGCGGAGATGGCCGACATCTACTGCCCCATCCGCTCCGGTACGGACATCGCCTTCTACGGCGGCCTGTACAACTACATCGTCGAGAACCTCATCGAGCCGGGCCTGCAGGACTACCTCGACAACGGCACGATGGAGAACTACAACTTCGAGTACCTGCTCAACTACACGAACGCCTCGTACCTGCTGAACGAGGGCTTCGAGTTCGACCCGTCAACCGGCCTGTTCTCCGGCTGGGACGAGGAGACGGGCACCTACTCCAACGAGACGTGGCACTACCAGGTCGAGAAGGAGGAGGACTGGGACACGTCCGACAAGGGCGACTACGCCTGGGTCAAGAAGGACGGCGTGCCCGAGTTCACGACGCCGAAGAAAGAGGTCGTGAAGCGCGACATGACGCTTCAGGATCCCATGTGCGTCTACCAGCAGTTCAAGCTGCACTACAGCCGCTATGACATGGACACGGTCTGCTCGATCTGCGGCATGAGCAAAGAGCAGCTCCAGCGCGTCTACGAGACGTTCGCCTCCACGGCGGCCCCCGGCAAGGCCGGCGTCATCCTGTACGCCCTCGGCCAGACGCAGCACACGTACGGCGCCCAGAACACGCGCGCTATGTCCGTGCTGCAGCTGCTCCTGGCCAACGTCGGCATCCCCGGCGGCGGCGTCGCTGCCCTGCGCGGCGAGCCCAACGTCCAGGGCGCCACGGACATGGGCATGCTCGTCAACGAGCTGCCCGGCTACCTGAAGTGGGCCAACACGACAGATCGCTCCAGCCTGCGCAAGTGGCTCGAGAGCCAGACGTACTCCGACGGCTACTACACGAACAAGCCGAAGTTCCTCGTCAGCTTCCTCAAGGAGTGGTTCGGCGAGAACGCCACCGTCGACAACGACTACGGCTACGACTGGTTCCCCAAGGTACCGAGCAAGCCGGGCGACCAGGACTACACGCACATCTCGACGTTCGAGCTCATGCAGCAGGGCGTCATCAAGGGCTACTTCTGCTGGGGCATGAACCCCTGTCACTCGGCGCCCAACACGGGCAACGTCCGCCGCTCCATGGCCAACCTCGACTGGCTCGTCGTGACCGACCAGGTGCCCACGGAGGCCGCGACGTTCTGGAAGGCCCCCGACATGGACCCGTCGCAGATCAACACGACGGTCTACTACCTGCCGTGCGCCCTCATCTACGAGAAGCCGGGCATCATCCTGAACTCGGGCCGCTGGATCCAGTACCGCTACCAGGCCGTCGAGCCGTGGGAACAGTCCAAGCCCGACTACGAGATCATCGACCTGCTGTGGACGGGCATCTGCAAGCTGTACGAGGAGGAGGGCGGCGCTAACCCCGACCCCATCCTCAAGACGAAGTGGGACTACTACGTCGACGGCAAGATCGACCCGCGCCCGGTTGCGTGGGCGCTCAACGGCTACAAGGTTGACGGCACCGATTTCTCCGAGGGCAAGGTCGACCTGCTCTCCGGCTACTCCGAGCTCGGCGCCGACGGCTCCACGGCCTGCGGCATGTGGATCTACTCCGGCTTCTGGAACAACAACGACGCCCCGCTCGACGCCTCCCAGCAGCCGTGCGGCCGCCGCGACAACGAGGACAAGAGCGGCATCGGCCTGTACTCCAACTACGCGTTTAGCTGGCCGGCCAACCGCCGTATCCTGTACAACCGCGCCTCGGCCGACACGAAGGGCAAGCCCTGGAACCCCGAGAAGGTGCTCGTCGAGTGGACGGGCTCCGAGTGGAACCAGGTGGACGTCGGCGACTTCACGGCCGCCAAGAACGGCAAGCCCGTCGAGCCGAACAACAACGCCTTCTTCATGCTGTGGGAGCAGAACGCGCGCCTCGAGAGCTACGGCATGGTTGACGCACCGCTGCCCGAGCACTACGAGCCCTTCGAGACGCCGCTGTCCGAGAACATCATGAACGGCTCGCTCAACAACCCCGTGTTCCTCGGCCGCGACTACGAGTCGACGCAGCACGGCGACGTGAGCAAGTACCCGATCGTCGCCACGACGTACTCGGTGACGGAGCACTGGCAGACCGGTGGCCAGAGCCGCATGTGCCCGGCGCTCGTCGAGGCCATGCCCGCGCAGTTCATCGAGATCTCCGAGGAGCTGGCCGCCGAGAAGGGCATCGCCGCCGGCGACAAGGTGCACGTGTGGAACAACCGCGGCTCCGTCATCCTCGACGCTGTCGTGACGAAGCGCCTCAAGCCGCTGACGGTCAACGGGAACACGCAGCACCTCATCGGCATGACGCACCACTACAGCTGGGCTGGCGTGTTCGGCACGAGCGAGAGCACGACAAACGACCTGACGCCCAACGTCGGCGACCCCAACTCGCAGACGCCTGAGTACAAGGCGTTCCTTGTCAACATCGAGAAGGCGTAAGGGGGACCGACCATGGCTGATAGCGCTATCTACTACGATTCCTCCCGCTGCACGAACTGCAAGGGATGCCAGGTCGCCTGCAAGTGCTGGAACAACCTGCCCTCCCCCACGGAGCTGAACGCCAACGAGTTCACGGGCACGTACCAGAACCCGGCCGACCTGAACGGCGACACGCGCCTCGTCCAGTTCTTCAGCGAGTTCGACGCGCCGGAGGGCTCGCCCAAGCCCGTGCAGTGGGCGTTCTCCCGCCGCTCGTGCAAGCACTGCACCGACGCCGGCTGCGTCGACGTGTGCCCGACGGGCGCGCTGTCGCACGACGAGGAGACGGGCTTTGTCGTCGTGCAGGACGACAAGTGCATCGCCTGCCACTACTGCTCGCTCGCGTGCCCGTACGACGTGCCGCGCTACTACGGCCCGCGCGGCGGCATCATCAACAAGTGCACCGGCTGCATCGACCGCGTGCGTCAGGGTCTCAAGCCCGCGTGCGTCACGACGTGCCAGCCCGAGGCGCTCGACTTCGGCCCGCGCGACGAGATGCTTGCCAAGGCCCAGGAGCGCGTCGAGGTGCTCAAGTCCCGCGGCTTTGAGGACGCCTGCGTCTACGGCGCCGAAGAGATGGGTGGCCTGCACGTCATCTCCGTGCTCAAGTACGGCCTGGAGAAGCACGGCGAGCTGGCCGATCCCAAGCTGCCGTTCTATGCCTCGCTGAGCAAGTATGCGGCGCCCGTCGCCGGCATCGCGACCGTCGTCGTCATCGCCGGCCTGGCGTTTACGTACGCGACGGGCCACGGCTACACGCGCGCCAACATGAAGTACAACCCGCAGACGGGCGACATCATCGACGTCGATACGGGCGAGCTCATCAAGCACGTCGACCCGAGCGAGGTCAGTGCGTCGGCCGAGCACTGGCACGTCGAGAAGACGAGCACGAAGACGCTGCGCAAACACGTCAACGACAAGTTCGAAACGCTTGACGGCAAGCCCGTGGGCGCCGATACGGCCGACAAGCACGGGAAGGACGGTGAGTAGCATGGCAGAGACCACGAAAAAGAAGATGAGCTTCGTCGAGTGGCTCGGCTCGGAGGACGGCAAGCCGCACACGGAGTCGCACGTCAAGGTTGACCCCGCCGAGATCCCGCAGGGCGAGCGCTACATCCAGCGCACGTCGCTGCAGGCCCGCATCACGCACGCGTGCGTTGTCATCACCTGCATCTGGCTCGCCATCTCCGGCGCGTTCGTGCTGGCGCAGCCGCTGTCCAACCTCGTGGGCGCCAACGTCGTGTTCGTGCTGCGCATGTCCCACCGCGTTCTGGGCATCCTGTTTGTCGTCGTGCCGCTCGTCAGCGCCATCATGGCTCCCAAGGGCGTCAAGCACATCTTCTTCAACCTGTTCCACCCGTGGAACAAGGACGACTGGGTGTGGCTGCTCAAGTTCGCGCCGTACCTGCTCGCCTGCAAGAAGACGCACATGCCCGACCAGGACTACACGAAGAGCGGTCAGCGCTTCGCCGACGGCATGCTGTGGCTGTGCTGCCTCGTCATGGCGGTGTCCGGCATCGGCCTGCTGCTTGGCGACACGATTCTGGCTCAGCCCGCCGGCCTCATGATGGTCTGGAAGTTCCTGCACGACCTGTTCTTCATCCTGACGGTCGTGTTCGGCCTGGCCCACGCCTACATCGGCGGCGGCGTGTTCGAGCCGTACAAGGGCTCGGCTCGCATCATGTGGGGCGACGGCAAGGTCTCCGAGAGCGACGCCCTGTATCACTGGGGCAAGTACGCCCGCCGCGAGATCGCCGACGGCCGCAACGTCTACGTCGAGAAGGGCTCGCGCGACAAGAAGTAGCGCGTACGCCTGGACCTGGCGAGACCGACCACGAAGAAGGAGGGCCGCATCCCTGGAGCGTGTCGGGATGCGGCCTTTTTCGCACGGGGAGCTCCGGCGTGTCGGCGCGGGCAGCGACCGCGGGTGCGAGGCAGCCGCCGGGGACAGGGCCGGCGACCAAAGTTGCGAGCGAGAGACAGGCTCGGCGACCGCGACTGCACGCGAACGGCTCTTGCCTGGCCAGAAATGCCGGCCGTGAACTGGCTGCGCGACGGAAACGCCCGCCGATGCGAACGCCGGTCGTCAACCACCTGCGGTTTTGGTGCGCGTCTCGCCTGCGTCCGTTGGGCACCCGTTCACGACCGGCCTTTCTGGCCGGAAAAGCGCTGCGTACGCACAGGCTCCCGTATTTGAGACCACCTAGCATCCCCTCAGTTCGGCAGTCCTGCCGGGCTACGTAATCGAAGGGACAACCATGAACCTAAAGCGCATCGACGGCGCCATCGCGGCGCGCGATACGGAGCTTGACGACGCGGGCAAGGCACGGCTCGCATTCTTTCGCGGAATCTGGGGCATCCAGCAGGCGGCGCAGGATCGGCTCGCCGCGTCGGGAGCCCCTGCGTACACCGTTCCCGAGCTCGACCAGCTCGACGCGTGGTACTGGGACGACGCAACACCCGTCTTCGCGCAGGCGCCCGTGAGCGTGGACAGCGAAACGCTTACCCGCGTCTGCACGGAGCTGGCCGCCTACATCGCCGACAACGCGGGGATCGACGACGAGGACGTCGCCACGCTGCAGGCCTTCGACTGGACGCAGCTCTCAAGCGTGGTACCCGACATCTCGCTTGCCGGCAGCGATCCGGCCGACTACCTCGCGCTGGTTGCCCGCAAGCTCGAGGAGCAGGGCGCAGCCGGAGCCGACACGATCCTCATGGTGCTCTCGCTGGGCCTGCGCGCACTGCTCGAGCCTGCCCAGAGCTCAGTCATGGCAGCCGAGCAGAAGGCGGCACTCGCCGGCTACACGACGCACGCCAAGCCGCTGCGCTGCCCGTGCTGTGGCGGAGAGCCGACGCTCGCCTACGTGGGTCCGACGCCGGCGAGCTCGGGCAACGGGCGCATCCTGTATTGCGGCCAGTGCGGCGCCACGTGGGAGGTCGAGCGTGTCCGCTGCCCACACTGCGGCACGCGCTCCCAGGAGAAGCTGCATTACGTCAGCATCGAGGGGGATGACGCGCATCGTCTCTACGCCTGCGACGAGTGCGGACGCTACACGCGCACATTCTTTGCCGCAGACGCCACGGGCATCGGAGCAGCATTCGTACCCGAGGTCGAGGACGTCGTCATGGCGACGCTCGACGCCGTGGCGCAGAGCCCCGCGTACGAGGCTGCCCTCGAGCGCGCCCGGGCAACAGACGCACGTCAGTAGGTTGCACGCCAGGCGGGCCCGCGTCCCCGAGCCGCGGGCCCGCCCTTCGTCGAATGCGGGCTGACGGCCGGCTCTTTGTAAACGCAAGCTCACAAAAGTCTCAACCTACCTGCGAAAACGCTCGGCAAAACCCTCAAGCCGCCGCGAAGAGATCCTCGTCAGCCCACACTCGACGCAAGGTGCGCGACCCAACGGCGCTATCGAGTCGCAAGATCGCGCCGCGAGAAGGCAGAGAACGCCAGCGCCCCGCCCGCCAAGACTACGAATCCTGCCAGAACGGCGAACCCGAGGTCGATCCCGCCTTGCGCAAGTTGGTCCGGCAGCAGCCAGCGCAACGGCGACAGCACGCGCAGCACGACAGCCCAGCTCTCGCCCGCGAACATCTGGTGCCCCACGGCGGCAAGGTATGCCACGAGCACGAGACAGCTCCCCGCAAGCGCTCCCCGCTCAACCTGCGGGATCACTGCGGCACACGCGGCCCCCAAGCTCCCAAAGACGGCGCCCAGGCACAGTAAGGCCAGCGTCGCGCGCACGAACAGAGCGCTCTCGTCGGCGTCAAGCCCGAGCGTCGGGTACGTCGCGGCGCTCGCCAGCCAGCCCACCCCCGCCAGCACGGCAACGCAGACAAGCGCCGCGCAGAGCTTCGCCGCGAGCACGGCAGCACGCGCCGCCGGCCGCACGAACAGAAACTCGCAGGTTCCGTCAGCTATCTCGCGTGTCACGGCCGAGCGCCCGAACGACACGGACGAAGCCGCCATGATAAGGGCAGCGTAGAACCAGAGCACCGTGTAGAACCCGGGAAACGACGCGATGTCAACGTCAGCAGCATCACCCATGCCGAACACGGCGAGCACGATGCGTGGAAACTGAGCGATGAGCTCGCCCATCTGCGCTCCGCCGCCCTCGGCCCCGCTGTACTTCACCGTCCCCACGGCCATGAAAAACGCCATAACGAGCGACCATACGACAAGTGACCGGGCGTTGGCGCGCAGCTCGCGGATGAACACCTGCGGCAGAAAGATATGCTGTCCCATAGATTCATCCCTCCCTAAGCAACCCGAGCTTCGTGGCGCACGAAGCGCACGAAAGCTACAGCCGCGAGCGCGATGACGACGGCCAGCGCTACCCCGACGTACGTGAGGTCGTAGCCGCCTGCCCCCGCCATATCTGACAGCGCGAACCACGAGAACGGCGAGAGGTACGCGAGACGCTCGTCGTCAAACAGGCCCGGGAGTGCATACAGAATGAACCCACCAACGCCCAGCGCCGTCGCAATGCCCGCCACGCCTCGAAGACGCCGAGCAAAGCAGGCAACCACCATGCCGAGCGCCAGAAACACGAGTGCGACACCGCCCAGGCCAAGCGCTGCCAGAGCAACGCGTCCTACCGAGACGTCCTGCACGTCAACAAGCGCCCACGAACCGACGCACGCCAACTCCGCCACGCCGGTAAGCACAACAACGCACACGAGGCAGGCAGCAAGCTTGCCAGCGAACAGAGCGGGTCGCGACGCAGGCATAGCCAGCAGAAACGACTCACAGTGCGAGCGGTTCTCGCGTCCAAAGACGGCAAGCCCCCAAGCGCTCGCTGCTATGGCAACGCACAGCGCCAGGTAGAGATAGGAGAACCGGAAGAATCCCGCGAAAGAGAACACGTCGGCTCCCAGGCCAAACGCCTCGAGAAACGCGGGCGGATACGCCGCCAGCAACCCCTCGACCTGGTCGCGTGCGTCGTGGTACACCGGGTAGCAGGCCGCAAGGAGAACAATCGCCACCGCAGCCACAATAAGGCAGTCCGTCAGAAGGCTGCGCGCCTGACGGCGCAGCTCAAAAGCGAATACGTTCATCGCAGGCCGCCCTTGCGCCGCGGTGCTTCGGCGTGCAATCCCAAGCCAGAACGTCGACGAGACACAGGATGGTCAGCGCTGTCAGGCTCCTCAGCGCCATCCTCGTAGTAGTGCAGGAACAACTCCTCGAGCGAGGGCTCACCCACCTCGAGATCAGCGACATCGAGCCGAGAAAGGCGCTCGACAAGCGCGTTGCACGAGCCTTGATGCACAAACGACTCCTCGCGCCCACCGCCCGTCAACACGCGCACCTGTTTGATCGCGCTGGTCCTGAGCTCGGCCACGCTGCGGACATCGACGATACTCCCCTGGCGAATGACCGCGACGCGACCGCAGATGCGCTGTACCTCCGACAGAACGTGGCTCGAAAACAGTACGGTGACGCCGCGCGCGTTCTCCTCGCGCACGATGTCGAAGAACTCGCGCTGCACAAGGGGGTCAAGCCCGCTCGTCGGCTCGTCAAGCACGAGGAGGTCGGGCGCGTGCATGAGGCTCACGACGATACCGACCTTCTTGCGGTTACCCAGGCTCATGTCGTCCACGCGCGCGTCCTCGTCGAGCTCGAGGCGTTCCGACAGCTCGTGCGCCCGCTCAAGGCACGCCGCGCTGTCAGGGTAGAAGCTCGCGGCGTAACGCAGCAGCTCACGGGCGCGCATGCGGTCATAGAACGCCACCTCGCTCGGAAGGTAACCCGTGCGAGCAAGGATAGCCGTGCGCTCGCGCTCGATGTCAAAGCCCAGCACCCGAGCCTCGCCAGACGTCTTGCGCACAAGCCCGAGCAGGCAGCGGATCGTCGTGGACTTGCCGGCGCCGTTCGGCCCGATGAACCCGAAGATCTCGCCGCGCTCCACCGTGAGGTCGACGCCCTCGATACCGCGGTGCGAGCCGTAGCGTTTCGTCAGGCCGCGACACTCGATAGCTGGAGTTTGCACTCCGTATCCTACGGAAGCCCCACCTACGACCCTTGGCATGGCAATCCCCTTCTGCATGCAACTTAACCGGCAAAATGCCTTCGCACAAAAATGCACAGAAAGAAAATACGATATTGCTCACCCACGAGAGGCCTTTTCAACGCGATCTCATCGCCCCGCCACGTCAGTACTCCCCACACGAGCCTACCGAGTTGGTTCCCCGGTGAACGGATTTCGTGAGCTTCCCAGCTGACGTCGCACTCTACCTGCTCTGTCAGGTCTTCGCCATATTCCGAGCAGGCATCTGTCATACGGGATTCACCATGCTTGCGTATGTGAGACAAATCAGGCGTGCTCAAAAAAGAGCCTCCGCCCTTCTTGCTATAGCGTATCCGATTGGATACATTTAGGAGGAGTACCGTGGAAGTGATGACGACTCTGCAATTCGATCGATGGCTTCGGCGACTAAAGGACCCGCTTGGCCAGGCCGCCATCATATTCTGCATAACAAGGGTGCGAAAACACGGCATTGAGGCCGTCGACTGGAAACCTGTCCAGGAAAATGTCCTCGAGCTTCGAATCAAAACGGGGCCAGGCTATCGAGTCTATGCGCTGAGAAAGGGGCCTGCGCTCCTGCTCCTCCTGGCAGGTGGAGACAAATCGACGCAGCAGCGCGACATCACCAGGGCATGTAAGCTCGCACGCTCTCAAGAGAAAGGACGCGAGAATGGGCAAACGCCAGAAAACGATCCTGTGGGATCCGGCGCGCTACCTAACAAGCGAGGAAACCATCGCCGCTTACCTCAACCTCGCCATGGAAGAAGACGATGAGGACCTGTTCCAAGAGGCGCTTGGCGACGTCGCGCGGGCACGTGGCATGAGCAGCGTGGCAAATGCGGCCGGAGCGGGACGCGAGTCGCTCTACAAGTCACTACGTGCCGAAGCGAATCCCTCGTACAAAACAATCTCGAAAGTATTGCGAGCTCTGGGGCTGCAGCTCCACGTCACGCCCCTCAAATAAGCGGGCCCGCGACCCAGAAGTTATCCTAGGTCGCGGGCCTGCGCCTCGTTCGTCGGTCGAAACCCTACGCCTCGTCGAAGAAGGCGTCGGCGACGACCTTGAAGCAGATCTTCTTGATGGGCTGCGCGCCATCGCCAGAGAACTGCAGCGTCGGCATGTGGGCCTCGCCGGGCACGAAGATGGCGAAGCGGCCCTCGTCCAGATCGCCGTCGATGCAAGCCTCGGCATCGAGCAGGCCGAAGTCCTCCGCAGCGTCGAACTCCTTGACCTGCGTCGTCTCGCCCTGCGCCACCTTGAACGCCTCGCGGCCACGCACGTCGATCTGCACGTCGTAGTAGCGGGCGTGCACCTCATAGTGGGCGTCGTCAAGCGGGCGCGTTGTGGGCTCCATGACGTTGGCGAACACCTTCTTGCCCATGATGGGGTGGCTGCCCACCTCGAGCGCCTTGAAATCGTGCGCCGCCATCCAGTCAATGAGGATGTCGAGCCCCTTCGCAAAGCCGCGATAGCGATCGATGTTGTCGATCTGGTCGATGATCATGTGTATCTCCCCCGTCAATAACGCCCAGTCGTCCCCGGAATGAACTCGCAGGGCATGATACTCCCGCACGTCACACACCCACTCCAGACGCGGCAAATTACCTAAGGGAAGTCGAAGAGTCTTCTTGGAGCGCGATTATCACCTTTCACGCAACAGATTCTCTTTACTTGTCTTCCTCTCGAATGAGGTCGATCCTTTTTTGCACGGTGTCAAACTGATCTTTCACGTTGCCTGAGATCGGGGCGCCCACGATGTTCCCTTCGCCATCCACGATGTACGTGGTCGGATAGGTAAACAACCCCGCTATGAAGTCCTTGTAGAAGTCGTTCTCCGGGTCGGGAGAGACATTCCGGTAGGTCACGCCCTTCCCTCTCAGGATCTCCCGCGCGGTTGCCAACTGTTCCTCGCTCTCGCCGGAATCCGCCCCGACGCCAATCAGGTTGATATTCTGAGATTTGAAGTCCTGGTACATCTCTTCCAACTCAGGCATCTCTGCAATACAGGAGCCACAGCCGTTATTCCAGAAGTTGACAACGGTTGCGTCATAGTCGGCAAAAATGTCATCCGTGATGGTATTGCCCTCGGTATCTACCTCGGAGAATTCCGGGAAAGGGGTCTTCGAGACCAGATCTGCTTCCTGGGCAGCGCACCCCGTCAGCAAAACTACGCTCATAATCAAAGCCACAAGGACGCTAATTCGCCTTTTCATATCCCTGACCCTTCTTTTCTTTAAGAGACGTTAAAGAAAAAGCCCTGCTGATCGCCTGATGAGGACAGGCGCGAATGCAGTCCCCACACCGGATACACTCCATATGATTTGGCGTGCGGAATACGTCCACGTCCATCTTGCACATCCGACCGCACGTACCGCAGGAGGTGCATTTACTTGCATCAACACGAAGCTGATACAGCGAGACTTTGTTAAACAGCGCGTAAAACGCCCCCAGTGGGCACATCCACTTGCAAAACGGCCGGTAAAAGAACACCGCCAGTACGATAATGCCCAGTAAGACGCAACTCTTCCAGGTAAACAGGCTCCCCAAACTCGCCCGAATGCTCTCGTTGGCAAGTGACAGAGGGATCCCGCCTTCCAGGATTCCCACGGGACACAGGTACTTACAGAAAAACGGGTCACCCATACCCACCTCATTGACAACTGTCATGGGGAGCACGATCACGAATACGACGAGGATGACGTATTTGAAATAGGTGAGGAAGTGCAGCCTCTTCGTACTGAACTTCCTTGAAGGAATCTTGTGCAGCAGCTCCTGAAACCACCCAAAGGGGCACAGAAATCCGCATACGACGCGGCCCAACAGCACGCCGATCAAAATCAGAAAGCCCACGATGTAATAGGCAAAGCTAAACTTTGAGGATCCGATCACAGCCTGCAAAGAACCGATGGGACAAGAGGCGGCAGCTGCAGGGCAGGAGTAGCAGTTCAGGCCGGGAATGCATATGATCTTGGAGCTGCCCCTATGGATCTTCCCCTGGAGGAAGTTCAAAATAAAGGGATTTGAAGCAAGGGTGGCAGCAAGCTGGAATTTCCAGCGGTGTCTGTTCTCAGCCAATGCCGACGCACTCCAAACACAGGTTGATTCCTTTGCTCAGGACCGTCGCGGCCTCTCCACGCGCAGCGCCGACCGCTATCATGCCGATTGCCACCGCTACAAGAACCACCGGCGCCTTCCGGAGGCTCATCCCATCACCGCCGTCGCATCGTTCTCACTGCCGCCCTCATTTGCCGTTTCCCTCTGCATCGCCACGAAGCTGGTCGCGTCATCCGCCAGCCCCTCGGCGTCAGCCACGGAGAACCATGAGGAGCAAAAGGAGGCGTTCAGGCACCAAGAGGCCGCATTGGGCACCGCTTCAATCATTTCCTCGTTCGTGCCTACGGCGTCCCTCAGGGAGTCGTTGTAGCGAATAACCGGAAACGGCGCGCCCTCGAACATCTCGTTTCCGCTTTCGCCCTTGGTGCATACTAGGATCTCTGCCCCATTTTCCCTGACACCCTCGTATCCGTCGGACAGGGCCTGGAAAAAGGCCTTCGCCCCCGAATCGGCTGGATCGAGAAAGGCGAACAGCGTGACATCCGCCATCTGCTCGCGAGAAAATTCCTCTCCGGCAAGAGTCGTGGTAGTGAACTCTCCGATAGCCCCGGCCTCTGTCTTGCTTGCGGCCGGAACGCTCATCTCTTCAACGAGGTCATCCGCCCACTGTTGACTCACATACCCCTTGTCCACGGCGTCCTGCAGGGTCAGGCTTCCCGCTTCGATCGCTTCCAGGACCTCTTCTTCGGAAGGCTTTGCGCCACCACAGCCAGTCAAAGACAGCGCGCAGGCCGCAGCCACGATAATCACTGCAAAACGTTTCATAAAAGAAAACTCCCTCCACTATTTATTCGTAGAAGGAGTATGCATATCTCATATAAAGCCGATGTTAAGACGGAAAGGCGACCTCGAATACGCTGCCGTTAGGATGATTGGGCAGAACAGATATCTGCGCATGGTGTCGTTCCAATATCTTTTTGCATACGGCGAGCCCCAAACCGCTCCCCCCGATTGCCCGGCTCCTGGATTTATCCACCCGAAAGAAGGGCTCGAACACCGCGTCGCGGCAAGACTCCGGAATGCCCTCGCCCTGATCCGCGATGCGCACCAGAATAGAATCGCGCTCCTTTTGGACTGCCACCGTGACCTGCGTCTGGGAGGGGCTATATTTCACGGCATTTTCCAGCAGGTTGTAAAAGACCCGCTCCAGCAGGTTGTCCTGTCCAAAGACAAGGCAGTCCGTCTCCTCGATGCGGATGCGTATCCCCTTCTCCCCCGCCAAGTCGGAAAGCTCCTCCGCAACATCGCAGAGCAGGGGCCCTAGGGGTACGGGCGCCACCTTTTCCAGCGGCAGGTCCCTACCGAACAAGAGCAGGTCCTCGATCAGCTTGGATAACCGTTCCAACTGAAGACTCATGGCGCCCAGCATCTCCTGCGTTTCGGGGCTGACGTCTTTGGACAGGGCGAAGACGTCGAGCTTTGCCCGCATGACAGTCAGGGGCGTCCGCAGCTCATGGGCGGCGTTGACGGAAAACTCCTTCTGCAGGAGATACGCGTGTCGCAGGTCAGCCATCATCTGGTTAAAAGACATGGTGAGCTGCCTGATTTCATCCGCGCTCTGAGGCAGAGCAATCGGTTCCCCCAGGTTATCGATATTGCGTCGCTGCACTTCGCTGGATAGCGTCCGAATCGGCTTGAGCACATAGCCTGCCGCAAAATACGTGGCAACGCTTCCAACGAGCACGATAAGGATGGTGGCGATCACCGTCTGCTGCTGAAAGATATGGTAATACGGCTCGCCCGATTGATGAACGGGTTCCGACTGAGCCATTGGCGGCGAACCCGCCGAAGCGGCAGGCAGCACCGTAGCCGCTTCCATCATGCCCGCGGCCGACATGTTAGAAAGCAGCGTTAGGGTAACGCAGGAAACCAGGAGAAAAAGGCTGGCAACCAGCGTAAAGCGAAGGCGAAGCGGCATCTTCTTCAGCACAGGCGATACCCCTCCCCTATTTTCGTCTGGATGGGATCGTGCCCCAGGACGGCTTTCAGCTTCTTGCGCAAAGCGGACAAATGAACCCGGACGGAGTTGCTAAAAGGGTCTGCGTCTCCGTTCCAGACGTGATCGATGAGCTCCTGTTGCGTAATCAGGCGACCTTGGTTCAGGAGAAAGTACTCCAGGATCGAAAGCTCTTTCGCCGTAAGGTCGACAGGCCTCCCGTCGATTTCGGCAGCCCGGCTCATGGTGTTGAGGGAGATCTCTTTATACGTGAGGCAGCTGGGCTGTTGTACGAACTCTCGATTCAGCAGAACGCGGATACGCGCCTCGAGTTCAGCAAAGTGAAACGGCTTTGTCAGATAATCGCTGGCCCCGAGCTCAAAGCCCGACAGCTTGCTGTCCAGCTCCGAATTGGCGGACAGGATCAGCACCTTTGCCTGGCGGTTCTCTTTCTGAAGCTCTCTCAAGACGGAAAGGCCGTCCATTTCGGGCAGATTCAAATCGAGCACGATGACGTCGTATTCCTCATCGACCGCCATCTGATAACCGATCTTCCCGTTGACCGCCCGATCCACCGCATAGCCTTTGAGGGAAAGACCCTTGGCAATATCTTGCAATAATTCTATCTCATCTTCAACAATTAATATTCTCATTAGCCTGTTGCTTATCTATTCTTAAGGTTAAATACTCTATTCGTATAATGCTACCAGGTATTTGAGCGTTCCACAACAAAGCGGTCCGGGAGGGCTTCCCGCCAAGTGGTGTCCCGGCGTACACTCGAACGCAGTCGCCTACATGAGCCCGAAGGAGTGCAGCACCGTCGCCAGCGTGACAGCCACGGCGAAATCGACCAGCAAGATCGCCAAGCCAACAAGCATCTCGCGCCCCACTGTGACATCGCGCAGAGGCCGTACGAGAGAGCGCACGTCACGGCGATCCGCCAAAAGGTACAGCAGCACCAGAAAGCCCACGTTGAGAAACACGGCGTAGCAGTAGACGAGAAACCAGAACGGCCAGCGCGCGTTATCTGGCGTAGGCTCCACGATGGCGTGCACGATGCCCGTCAGCAGCAGAACATATGCCAGCAGCAGGGCAACGTTCCACACGCGCCCCGCCCAGCGTGGCACGCGCGCAAACAGGACGCCGAGCTTAGACGGTGGACGTCGCCGGCCGCGCCGGGGTGCATCTCCAACAGCAGCAGGCGACATCCCACACCCGCTCGGCTTCCCCTGCCCAACAGCGCCCGACAGCGCCCGGCCAAAAGCAGCCGAGAGCTCGCGAGCAGAACCGTAGCGCTCCGCAGGATCGAGCGCCGTAGCGCGGACGATGACCTCTCGCATCTGCCCGCTCACGCCCGGAGCAGCAAAGCCCGCCTCGCGGTCTTGCGACTCGGGGTCGCGCCCCGTCAGGCAAAAGAACAGCGTCATGCCCAGCGCATAGACATCCGTTCGCACATCGGTCTGTCCAAAACCGTACTGCTCGGGCGGCGCATAGGGCTTCGTCCCAAAGTGCGTCGTATCCGCCTGCGCGCCATCGCGATGCGCCCGTGCTATGCCGAGGTCGATGAGAGTGACGCTCTTCAGGTCCGCCGGATCGACGATGACGTTCGACGGCGTGAGATCACGGTGAACAAGGGGTTGCCCGCAGCTTTCGTGTAGCTCCGACGCGGCGGCGCATAGCTCGGGAAACACGGCGGCCGCCAGGTGGGGGCGCAGGGCGAGAGGCGTGCCCTCGGCGAGCTCGCGCAGCGTCCCGCCGAGGGCATACGACAGCAGAACGATGAGCGCGTCTTGTTCCTCACGGTAGGTAACAACGCGCGGAAGATGAGGCAGGTTCGCCCCCTCCTGCTGGGCCTGGCACACCGTGCGATACGCCGTGCCCAGACCGCTGGCACGCGCAATGCGCTTGCGCACGTACAACACACCGGGCGAAACTTCCGCGGCATGCGGCATATCGGCGCGCGCCCGCACGAGCTGCGTCAGCTCGACGGGCGACTCCTTCAGCACGCACTCCACGATGAAGGGATCGTCGCACGTAGAAGACGGGGCAGCCGCGTCGCTCTCTATGTGATCGTCGTATCTCATGGCGCCCATCGTACACGACCGTCAATGGATCGAAGTCCAGACCCCTAGCAGATCGTCCGCTCCCCAAAGCGATAAAGTTCCTCGTTGACTTTCTGCAGCGAGCAGGCGCGATCAAGGCAGAAGATGATAATGGCGTCGCGGCGATCCTTACAGTACAGCTCAGAGACGCCGGCCGCGCACAGCGCGCGATTCGTCTCGCGCAGCGTCAGCGCCATGGCGAACGCGATCTGCAACACCTTGTCGCGCGACGGATTGCGAGCGCCCGTGAATATCTGATAGCCGAACGTCTCGTTGAGGTTGGCCATACGCACAACCTGGCTGCGCTGGAGGCGTTTTTCCTCAAGCAGCTCCTGGAGATAGGCCGCGAGCGTCCGCGCAACAGGCGCGTGCTCAGCCAGGTACGCATCAGCACTCGGCGCGCTCAGCAGCTCTTCGAGCAGTTGTTCCGTCAGAGGCTCAGCCACGACCGCATCCCTTCCCTAGCCGACAAGCCATGATGCAGTTGCGCTGTCATCAAACACGTTCGCATAATACAGGACCTTGTTCAGCGTTCCATCAAAGTAGATCCAGCCAGAAGCCGAGCCGCCCGCCGCAAGCGAGCCGGAGTCAAGCGCCTCCCCCGCGTCGCCCTCGCCAATGTATATCGTCGCGTTGCGCTGAGCGCCCTGAGCATCCTCGCCCTTCCAGTCAATCAGATTGCTGAAGCTCTCGGATGCGGTCCCGCCGTTCACGTAGGACACGCGTACGGCCGTCACAGGCGAACCATCGTAGCTTGCCAGGTCGGTCCGCATCTCGTCCACGCCGACCGTCAGACCGGAGTCAAGCGTAATCGTCGTGCCAAGGGCCAGGTCAACCGCCTGCGCTACCGAGTCCCCGTTCGAGGCAGAGGTACTTGGAGCCGACGTCGCTGCCACGTCAGGCCCCTGGAGGCTCTTTGACGCCTCCTCGAGGGCCGCACTGTACATGCTCTGCGTCGCAAGCACGATGACGAACGACAGAACGTTCAGAACTGCCGCCGCTATGGCAAGGCCCTTCCCCGACCTCCTGCCGCGAGCTGCCCCCACAATGCCCACGGCTGAAAACACGGTGCCGAGCAGGGCGAGCAGGAACGAGCCGTTGTTAACAACGGGGAGAAACGACGTGAGCAGCGCGAGAATGCCCAGCACGAGACCGGCAACGGCCATGGCGGACAGGGGGCGAGCGGATGAAGTCATGGGGATCCTTTCGATACCGGGTGCCCGCCAAATCGGGCCCTCAACAGACATGCGATGCCCGGCCATTGTAGGAAGCCGTATTCTTCGTTTCATTAGCTGCGAGCTAATAGCGGCGTCCCCCACCCCCGTGGAGAACGCATGCGGGCGGCGGCGCGCGCGTGAGCTGGGCGTATCATCTGCTCATCGCGCGACGCCCACACCCAAAAGGCCCAGAGGGGACGCCCTACCAGCATGGCAGACACACACCAGCAGCCCGACCCACGGCCAGACGAGCACACGCCCCTCTCCAAGCCCCGCACCGACGCCGGCGCCACGATGCTCTCGGGCTCGCTGTGGAAGGCCATCCCGCTGTTCGCCCTGCCCGTCGCCGCCACGAGCATCCTTGAGCAGCTGTCCAACCTCATCGGCATCGTCGTCATCGGCCAGCTTTCGGGCCCCGGTGGCACGGTAGGCATGGCAGCCGTCGGCTCGAACACGCCCATCGCGAGCCTGCTCGTCAACCTGTTCATCGGCATCGCGCTAGGCAGCAACGTCGTCATCGCCAACGCCGTCGGCCGAGGCGACCGGCGCACCGTTTCGAAGGCTGTGCACACGTCCGTGCTCATGGCGCTCATCGGCCTCGTCGTCATCGCGTTCGGGGAGGTGGTGGCACGCCCTCTGCTCGTCCTTCTGAACTGCGCGCCGGAAGCACTGGACGAGGCCGTGCTCTACCTGCGCATCTACCTGCTCGGCATGCCCTCCATCCTGCTGTATAACTTCGAGGCCGCCATATTCCGCAGCGTTGGCATCACGAAGATGCCTCTGCAGGCGCTCGCCCTGTCCACGCTGCTCTCCGTCGCGCTCGACCTGCTGTTCGTCCCCGTGCTCGGCTGGGGCGTCGCCGGCGTGGCCCTCTCGGCCGTCATCTGCTACACCGTGAGCGCCGCCGTCCTGTTCGCCCGCCTGCTCACGACGACGTCGGCTGTCCGCGTCGAGCTGCGCCTGCTGCGCATCGACGGCGCCGTCCTCAAGCGCATCGTCAAGATCGGCATGCCTGCCGGCCTGCAGAGCGCCGTCTTCTCCATCTCGAACATCATCATCCAGGGCGCCATCAACAGCCTGGGCACCGAGGTCATGGCCGCCTCGAGCGCCGCGCTCAGCCTCGAGTTCGTGAGCTACAGCCTGCTGTCGTCGTTCTGCCAGGCCTGCACGACGTTCGTCGGCCAGAACTTCGGCGCCGGCCAGCTCCCCCGCTGCCGGCAGACGCTCAAGGTGTGTCTCGTCGAGGGCGCCATCGTGACGGCGGCGCTTGTCGGCTTCATGATCGCGTTCGGGCGCATCGTGCTCGCGCTTTTCAACGCCGACCCCGCCGTCGTCGAGATCGGCTACGTGCGCGTCTGCATGATCTTCCCCGCGTACTTCTTCAGCATGACGTACGAGAACATCTCAGGCTACCTGCGCGGCTTTGGCATCTCGCTGTTGCCTGCCGCCCTGACGACGCTCGGCGTGTGCGGCATTCGCATTCTATGGGTTGCGTTCGTGTTCCCGCCCAACCAGACGTTCGAGAACATCATGCTCGTCTACCCCATCAGCCTCGGCACTACAGCCCTACTGCTCGTGGGTGCCCTGCTGTTTTGTCGACCTGCGCGTGTTTACGAGGGACAGGGCCGCGCCGTGCTAGCAAAGGAGACAAACGCATGAGAAGCGACGAGAACGTCCAGGCCTGGCTTGCGGAGGCTCCCGCCGACGTCGTCGAGACAACGGCCCGGCTGTTGGAACGCGTCGCGGACCTGCGCGCCGATCAGGACATCTATCCGCCCCAGGACGACATCCTCAACGCGCTCGCCTGGACGTCGCCGCGTGAGGTGAGCGTCGTCATTCTGGGGCAGGACCCCTACCACGAGCCGGGGCAGGCCATGGGTCTCTCGTTCTCCGTGCCTGAAGACTGCAAGATCCCGCCGAGCCTGCGCAACATCTACAAGGAGCTGGCGACCGACCTGGGCTGCCCCGCACCCACGAGCGGAGACCTCACGCCGTGGGCCGAGCAGGGCGTGCTGCTGCTCAACACGACGCTAACCGTGCGCGCGCACGCCGCCAACTCCCACAGCAAGCTCGGCTGGCAAGTACTCACACACCACGTCGTGCGCCGCTGCATGGAGCTGCCACAGCCCGTCGTGTTCCTGGCGTGGGGCCGCCCAAGCGC
This sequence comes from Coriobacteriia bacterium, assembly GCA_018368455.1. Classification (NCBI taxonomy): domain Bacteria; kingdom Bacillati; phylum Actinomycetota; class Coriobacteriia; species Coriobacteriia bacterium. The sequence goes on along the minus strand of JAGZEG010000003.1, from coordinate 31,571 downwards.
CACCCTTATCGAAAGCGCCCGGCAACATGTGCACGCGACCGGCGATGACGCGGCCCTCGCCACGAAGTTCGTGCTCGCCTCAACGCACCCCTCGCCGCTCTCGGCCAATCGCGCCGCCGCCGACATGCCGGCCTTCATGGGCTCGCGGCCGTTCTCGCGGGCCAACCACCTGCTGAGCGAGCACGGCGCGAACCCCATCGACTGGCGGCGTGTCGGATAAGCGACGCGCCGCGATCCGCGTTGGGTACGGACACGCAAAGCGAAGCGAGCCCCGTAGGGAGAGCGGCATCATAGCCGCACCCTGGGCGCACGCCAAGCCAGGTGAACACGCGAGGAGCCTCGCCGCCCCGCTCAAAAGCTACGCAAACACAACCTGCACAAGCACCATATACAGCACCGTGCCGACGATCATGGACAGCAGCATGTTTCGCTTCCACGCGTGGACGAGAACGACAGCGGCCACGGCGATAAGCTCGGGGATGCCGTGGCTTCCGCCCAGCACGTCAGTCGTGCGCAGCGAATACACGATCAGCAGACCCATGACGGCATAAGGCAGGACGGCACCCAGATAGCGCACGAACCTCGGAGGCTCGGCGTCGCCACGAAACACGATGAACGGCAAAAAGCGCGTCAGCATCGTACCCAGGACGACCGCAGCGATCGTGACAACGGCTTGTGCCGTGCTCATGGTCATCGAACATCGCCCCCGCGCTTCTCGTCGCCTTCGGGTTCAGACGCATCCGCAGACGACCTGGACCATGAGCATGCGTCGGCGCCAGCGCACTCGACAGGGACAGGGCGGCCGGCACCGGGTTTCTGGCGTAGGTACTGCAGGCCAAAGATCGCCACCATCGCGACCATGGCCGGAATGATGAACGCGTCAGGCCCCAGCACAATGAGGCACACGATGGACACGACGACGCCCACAATAGCGGGCACGTGGTTCTTCTCCTTGATCCACTGGTCAACGAACACGCACACGAACAGCGCCGTCAGCACGAACTCGATGCCCTCGGTGTTGATGTTGACGAACTGCCCGGCCACGGCCCCGCACACAGCACCGCCCACCCACCACAGCTGGTTGAGCAGCGTCACCCACAGCATGAACCAGCCGCGGTCCACGTTGGCCGGTATCTCGGCGGAGCTGTTGACCGCAAACGTCTCATCACACAGCGCGAAGATGAGATAGGGCTTCTTCCAGCCCAGGCCCCGATAGCGTTCCAACATCGACAGACCGTAGAACAGGTGGCGTGCGCCGACAACGACGGCCAGCACGAACGCTGACACCGGAGCAAAGGCCGAGAGCAGAAGATTGACCGTCACGAACTCCATTGTGCCCGTATAGATGAGCGCGCTCATAGCCAGCGGGTACCATACCGCGAAACCCTTGCTCGCCATCAGGAAGCCGTACGACAGTGCCAGGAAGAAGAACCCAGCGCCGATGGGCAGGCTGTATGGCAGGGCGCAGCGCAGTGCTCGCATACGGACGCCGCCGTGCTCGGTCTCGCCTCTCTTCTCCTTTTCGTCGCCTCCCGTCATCGCGCCCTACGACTCCTAGTGCGCGATGAGGAAGTACGCGAGCACGATGACGCCCAGCACGATGCGGTAGACGCCGAACGGCTTGAAGTCATGCCGGCGCACGAAGCCCGTCAGCCAGTTGATGGCGAGCAGCGACGTCACGAACGCCACGACGAGGCCCACGCCCATGACGGCCCACTCGAAGCCCGTCATGGCGTTGCCGCCGAGCAGGAACTTGACGATCTTGAGCAGGCTCGCACCCAGCATGACGGGAATGGCCAGGAAGAACGTGAACTTCGTGGCGACGGCGCGCGTCGTGCCCAGCAGCAGGCCGCCGATGATCGTGGAGCCCGAGCGCGACGTGCCAGGGACGAGCGACAGCACCTGGAAGCAGCCGATGCCCAGTGCCGTCTTCCAGCTCATGTCGTCGAGGCTCGTGATGCGGCCGAAGTCTGTGCCCTCGGAGTCGTCCGCGCCAACAGCTGCGGCGCCACCCGCAAAGTGAGCGCCGGCCGGACGGGCGCCGAGGCCGAGCTGTCCCTCGGCAGAGGAGCGCATGCGGCGAGCGCGCCACGTCTCGATGAGGATGAACGCGACGCCGTATACGATGAGCATGGCCGCGACGACATAGGAGTTGTACAGGTGCTCCTCCATGAAGTCGTTGAGCGGCAGGCCGATGACGGCGGCGGGGATACAGCCCAGGATGATCTTGCCCCACAGCACCCACGTGTCACGACGACCGTCGGCGCCCTTACTCGGCGCGAAGGGGTTGAGCTCCCTGAAGAACTGCACGACGACGGAAAGGATGGCGCCGAGCTGGATGACGACGAGGAACATGTTCCAGAACTCGGTCGTGACATCAAGCTTGACGAACTCGTCAACGAGGATCATGTGACCCGTCGACGAGATGGGCAACCACTCGGTGATGCCCTCGACCAGGCCGAGGAACGCGGTCTTGAGCAGCTCGACGAGCATCGTGATGGGATCCATGCAGCACGTAGCCTTTCAAACGGGAGGAGAGGGCCGTCGCCTGGCGAATGCCGGACACCCGTAAAGGGGGCCGTCGCCTGATGCGTGACCATCTTAGCGGCAAACAGGGACAATCACGTGAACGCCACCTTACAAAAATGCCTCCCTCAACCCGGTGAAGGACGCCGTGTGGGGTATAACTACATCGAACACGCGTCAGATACGCTGGGCCCTCCCCTGCGTCCGACGCGCCGATAGGCACCCTCGCCGTCTGCCTCTCTCCGAGGCACGGGGATGCCAGAATTAGGGGGTCACCATGGGCACGAGCTACAAGAAGATCTTCGTCTCTCTCGACGGTACCGAACAGCAGCAGCACGTGCTCGAGCGCGCCGTTCAGATCGCGAGCAACCACGGGGCCGAGCTCTACGTCGGCCACGTCATCGACTCCACGCCGATGCAGGCCGCCGGCACCTATCCCGCGACGCTCATCCCGAGCCTTGAGAAGGCATGGAAGGACTCCATCGCCGAGGACATTAAGGCTGCCGAGGCCGATGGCCGCATCCCGTCCATCACCGTCGACGTCAAGGCCGGCCGCATCCGTGAGACGCTGCACGACGACTTCATCGACGAGATCAAGCCCGATCTCGTCATCTGCGGCGCGCGCGGCCTGTCAAACATCAAGTACGCCATCCTGGGCTCCATCTCGACGTACCTCGTGCGCAGCTGCCCGTGCGATGTGTTGATCGTGAAGTAAGGTTCGAGAGCGTTTTCCGCGAGGTCGGGGGCGGGACCCATCCCCGGCGCTCGGGCAGTCCTCGTACCGCAACGTTGGAGGGGCAGGGGTTGCGTTTCCTGAAGATGGGAACGCACCCCTGCCCCTCCTCGTTGCACTGCGGAATCTCGCGGCGGGGATGGGTCCCGCCCCCTCGCGTCAACCGACTCGCAGGTAGCGTGAGGAAGGGCGGAAAAGCGCTCTGGTTGGGAGGTCTCGCTGCTTGCGGCGCTGTCGCCTGCGGCGAAGGCGCGCCGGAGGGCAGGCTAGCGACCTTGGGAGAGGCGGCGGAGTTTTTGCTCGCGAGCCGGCCAGTCGGGAAGGTAGCGGGTCATGAGGGCGTGGAAGTGGGCGTTGTGGCTGGGCTCGAGAAGGTGCGTAAGCTCGTGGACGACGATGAGCTCGAGCAGGTCAACCGGGTAGTGCACCAGCGTGAGCGAGAAGCGAATCCGGCCTGAACGCGTGCTGCACGAGCCCCAGCGGCTGCGCATGTCGCGCAGCGTCACCTGCGTCGCGCGGACGCCCATGCGCGGCTCCCACTCCCCCACGAGGCGCAGCGCCTCGCTCATGAGTAGCGTCTTAAGCGCCGCCGTTGCTGCGCGCTCTCGGGCCGCGGAATCCTCTAGGTTGTAGCGGCTCGCGCGGGGCCGCGCCCCCGTCGCCTCGGCTCGCACGCGTGCGGCGCGCGCCAGGACGTCTGGCAGCTCGCAGGGCTCGCCCCACAAAAGGACGCGCCCGTCTTCAAGGATATGGCCCGTGCGCGGGCTGGCGTCGACGGCAGCGAGCTCGGAGCGCCTCTGCTCTATCCACGACGCGCGTCCCAGCACGAACGCCTCGATGCGCGCGTTGCCCATGGCCTGTGGGGCACTCACGCGCACGGGGCCCTCCGGGGCGTCGACGCGCAGCCATGCCCGTTTGATGCGTTTGCGGGTCAGCACGACCTCGTAGGGCCCCACTTTGAGCACCTCGCGCGCCACGACGGCACCATGGCCGCGCGCTCCCCTTCTTGCCACGCCTAGTGAGCCTCCGCCCAGCTGCGCCCGGTGTCGCACGACACAACGAGTGGCACGCGCAGCTGCGCCACGCCCGTCATCTCCTCACGTACGAGCGCCGACAGGGCCTCGACCTCGTCGAGCGGGCAGTCAAAGTCGAGTTCGTCGTGCACCTGCACGATCATGCGCGCCTTGAAGCCCTCGGCCTCCATGCGCCGTGCCACGCGCGCCATCGCGATCTTGATGATGTCGGCCGCAGAGCCCTGCATCGGGTGGTTCATCGCCGTGCGATCACCAAACGAGCGGATGGACGGCACCTTGGCGTAGAGCTCGGGAATGTGGCGCTTGCGCCCGTACATCGTCTCCACCCAGCCGTGCTCGTGCGCAAAGGCGACGAGACCGTCGAGGTAGGCACGCACACCAGGGAACTGAATGTAGTAGCGGTCGATCATGTCCTGGGCCTCGACGAAGCTGATGCCCAAAGACGTCGACAGCCCGTAGGCTTGCTGGCCGTAGACGATGCCAAAGTTGACCGCCTTGGCACGGCTGCGCATCTCGGGCGTCACCTCCGAGGGGGGAACGCCGAACACGCGCGCCGCCGTCTCGGCGTGGAAGTCCTCACCGTCGGTGAACGCCGCGATGAGCCCCACATCCTGCGAGAGGTGCGCGAGCAGGCGCAGCTCAATCTGCGAGTAGTCACAGCCCAGGATGCACGAGGCGTCGGGGTCTTCCGGCACGAATGCCGCGCGCACCATGCGGCCGAGCTCGCTGCGAATCGGAATGTTCTGCAGGTTGGGGTCGCTCGAAGAAAGGCGGCCCGTCGCTGTAGACGTCTGGTTGTACTGCGTGTGCACGCGGCCGTCGCCCCAGCGCCCCGCCTGCAATGGCAGCGCATCGAGGTACGTCGACTTTATCTTGGCGCGCTCACGATACTCGAGGATGTCGGCGACGATGGGCCAGTCGTGCGCCAGGTCCTCGAGCACCTTGGCGTTCGTGGAGTAGTAGCCGCGCTGCGTCTTCTTGAGGCCCTTCGTCGGCAGGCCCAGGCGGTCGAACAGCACCTGGGAGAGCTGCATCGGCGAGTCGACGTTGAACGGCTCGCCGCCCGCCTGCGCATAGATGCGCTCGCGCAGCTCGTCGAGCTGGCCGCCGAGCTCGGCAGACAGCTCGGCCAAGCGCGGCAGGCTCACGGTCATGCCAGCGCGCTCGAGCGTCACGAGCGCGGGCACGAGCGGCATCTCGATGCGATCGAAGCAGGCGAGCGACCCGTCGGCGTCCATCATCTGCGCCAGTGCGTCACGCAGGGCGAGCGTCGAGGCAGCCGACGCAATGGCGAGGCGACGGCGAGTCCGTTCGTCTTGGGCGGGATCCGCGACGCCGGCCAATGCGGCCTTGGAGCGTTTGCCCTTCGCGGGCTTGGGCTCCTCCGGCGCGGCAGGCAGCTCGAACGGGAGGTAGGCCGCCACAATCGAGGCGCGCCCATAGTCGGAGCGGTTCGAATCAAGCAGGTAGGCTGCCACGGAGACGTCGAATGCACGCGCCGAGTCGAAGGTGGAGAGATCGAGCATCGCAGGCTCGCTGGAGTCCGTCGGCACGAGCAGGTGCAGGTCGTCCTTGACAGAGAAGCTTGCGACGCGGCCGCGCCGGTACGCCTCGAGCAGCGCCGCCGTTGCGTCGTCGCCCCCGAAGCGTAGCACCTCGGCAGGCTGCTCGGCAGCGTGACCCTCGGGCGGCACAGGCGCGCCTTTCGCAGAGCCGGCGGACACGGGAGCTACGCTCTCGGAAGCGTCGTCACTGCGCCCTCCGCAGCCCGCCCCCTCGACAACCCAGCCCGAGCTCAGCGCCACGTACACGCTCTGCTCGAGGTCGAACAGCGAGCCCGAATCCTGGGCCGCGTCGACGAACACGCCGAGCCACGCGCCCTCGTCAAGTGCCGTGTCCAGGCGCTCCCAAGCCTCCTCGCCCTCAAGCGCCTCGTCAGGCAGGCGCGGGGCAAGCGCCTCCGAGACGACGGCCGTCGCCTGCTCGTCATCCGCGGCGGAGGCGTAGGCCAGCACGCGCCGCGTCAGCTGTGTGAAGCCCAGCTCGCCGAAGTGAGCCCGCACGCGTGCCGGGTCGAACTGCGGCCAGGCGGCGGCCGCAGCGTCAAACGTCACCGGCGCCGTGCAGTCGATGGTCGCCACACGCCGCGACACGCGCGCGTCATCGGCGTGTTCGCGCAGGTTTTCGCCCATCTTGCCCTTGATCTCGCCGGCGTGTGCCAGCACCTCGTCAAGCGTGCCGTACTGGTTAAGCAGCGCCGCCGCCTTCTTGGGGCCGACGCCCGGAACACCGGGGATGTTGTCGGAGCTGTCGCCCTTCATGCCGTAGAAGTCAGGGATCTGCGCCGGCGTCACGCCGTCGTAGAGCTCCGCGACGGCAGCCGGGTCATAGATGACGACGTCGGAGAGGCCCTTCTTCGTGGAGACGACGCGCACGTGGTCCGTCACGAGCTGGTAGGCGTCGCGGTCACCCGTCACGAGCAGCATGTCATAGCCGGCCTGCTCGCCCTGGCGTGCCAGCGTGCCGAGCAGGTCGTCGCCCTCCCAGCCCTCGAGCTCCATGACGGGAACGCCCATAGCGGCCACGAGCTCGCGGATCATCGGGAACTGGGCCTTAAGCGTCGGGTCAGTCGGCGGGCGTTGCGCCTTGTACTGGGGCAGCAGGTCCATGCGCCGTTGTGGCCTACCCTTGTCGAACACGCAGATGACGCCGTAGGGATGAAACTCCTCGAGCATCTTGAGGAACATGGACACGAAGCCGAACAGCGCGTTTGTCGGCCGGCCGTCAGGGGCGGCCATCGTGTCGGGTATGGCGTGGTAGGCGCGGTGCAGGATGGAGTTGCCGTCGATGACGCAGATCGCTGCGCGCGGCCCGTCGCCTCCCGTCGCGGCGTTCTCGATGTTGTCGGCGCTGTCGGTCATGGGGCTCCTCTCGGCGGGCACGTCCTGGGGCCAGTATGCCACGCACGCCGCTCAGATAGGCCGACTTGCATTCGATTCCAAAGCGACCAGACGCAGCCATCACACGGTAAAGTCATCGAAACAATGGGGGGATAGAGTGAGGTCATGTGATACGGGGCGGCCCGAACGACCCATCGGGCCACAAACACACGAGGCAGGCGGTGCCCAGAGCACGCGACTGCCGCAGGGGAAGAGGAGATATGACCAAGCCGACCGACCTCTACGGTACGAAGGTCTTCAGCACGAAGGTGATGCAGGAGCGCCTTCCCAAGCCCACGTACAAGGCCATGGTGCGCACGATGGAGCTCGGCGAGCGCCTCGACATCGAGGTGGCCAACGTCGTCGCCCACGCCATGAAGGAGTGGGCCATCGAGCAGGGCGCCACGCACTACGCCCACTGGTTCCAGCCGCTGACGGGTATCACGAGCGAGAAGCACGACGCGTTCCTCAACCCCGAGGACGGCGGTCGCGCCATCATGAGCTTCTCGGGCAAGGAGCTCGTCCAGGGCGAGCCCGACGCATCGAGCTTCCCCTCGGGCGGCATCCGCTCGACGTTCGAGGCGCGCGGCTATACGGCGTGGGACCCCACGAGCCCGGCGTTCATCAAGGACGACGTGCTGTGCATCCCCACGGCGTTCGTCGGCTACACCGGCGAGTCCCTCGATAAGAAGACGCCGCTGCTGCGCTCGATGACCGCCGTGTCCGACCAGGCGAAGCGCGTGCTGCACCTGCTGGGCAAGGATGTGCCGCGCGTCACGACGACCGTCGGCCCCGAGCAGGAGTACTTCCTCGTCAAGGAGGAGGACTACGCCAAGCGCCCTGACCTCATCCTGACGGGCCGCACGCTGTTCGGCGCCTCGCCCGCCAAGGGACAGCAGCTCCAGGAGCACTACTTCGGCGCCATCCGCCCCACGGTGAGCCGCTTCATGAAGGAGCTCGACGACGAGCTGTGGAAGCTCGCCATCCCCGCCAAGACGAAGCACAACGAGGTTGCACCGTGCCAGCACGAGCTCGCGCCCGTGTTCGAGGACGCCAACGTCGCCATCGACCACAACCTCGTTGTCATGGAGCTCATGAAGATCATCGCGAGCCACCATGGCCTCGTGTGCCTCGAGCACGAGAAGCCGTTCGACGGCATCAACGGCTCGGGCAAGCACAACAACTGGTCGCTATCCGCTGGCCACGACAACCTGCTCGACCCCACGGACACGCCCGATGAGGACCTGCAGTTCCTCATTTTCCTGACGTGCGTCATCGCGGCTGTCGACGAGTACCAGGACCTGCTGCGCCTCTCCGTGGCGTCGGCCGGCAACGATCATCGCCTCGGTGCGCACGAGGCGCCGCCCGCCATCATCTCCATCTTCCTGGGCGACGAGCTCGGCGCGCTCGTCGAGGCCATCATCAAGGGCGAGCCCTACCACTCGCACGGCCACGAGAGCATGAGCCTGGGCGTGCCGGTGCTGCCCGACCTGTCCAAGGACAACACGGACCGCAACCGCACGAGCCCGTTCGCGTTCACGGGCAACAAGTTCGAGTTCCGCGCCCCCGGCTCGCGCCAGAACCTCTCCGACCCGAACACGGTGCTCAACACCGCCATGGCCAAGACGCTCAAGGACTTCGCCGACGCCTTGGAGGGTTCGACGAACTTCGAGGCCGATGCCATGGCCTACATCAAGAAGTCGCTGACCGAGCACCAGAACATCGTGTTCAACGGTGACGGTTACAGCCCCGAGTGGCCCGTCGAGGCCGAGAAGCGCGGCCTGCTCAACCTGCGCACGCTGCCCGATGCGGCGCCCGCGCTCATCGCCGAGAAGAACATCAAGCTCTTCGAGGAGTTCGGCGTCATGAGCAGGGTCGAGTGCGAGAGCCACTACGAGATCAAGCTCGAGCAGTACTGCAACCTCGTGGGCATCGAGGCGCTGACGATGCTCGACATGGCCAACGAGCAGTACCTGCCCGCCGTGAACGCCTTCGCGACCGACGTCGCCTCTGGCCTCGCCATGAAGCAGGACCTCGGCGTTGCGTGCAAGGCCGAGACGAAGCTGCTCACGAAGCTGACCGACGGCGCTGATGCCATCGCCGAGGCCATCGAGAAGCTGACGGAGGCACAGCAGGCCATGGTGGACATAGCCTGCCCGCAGAAGCGCGGCGAGGCGTGCCGCGACAGCGTGCTGCCCGCCATGGAGGAGCTGCGCGCCGCCGTCGACGCTATGGAGCCCATCACGGCCAAGGACTATTGGCCGGTGCCGACGTACAACGACATCCTGTTCTATCTGTAAGGCGCGAGTACAAGCACGGAAGACCTGGGGAGGCTGCCATCGCATTGGCGGCCTCCCCTTTTTGGCGCGGTTATGGGACGGTTGCGGACAGAATGCCCGGCGGTGCACGGCTTTCTTCGCGCCCGAGCTCGGTTCCTGCACGAGAGGGCTGGCTCCGTGGACAGGAACCGAGCTCGTGAATATCGCACCCCTGCCGAAGAGCCCCGCCGGGTAGTTGCGAGCTATCGCGACCTGCGGCTTTGTCGAGCGTGGGACACGCCGGCCGGCGACGGCCCATACACGAGCGGCATTCTTGGCCGCGGAGCGAGGCTCACCGTGCAGGCTTGCACGGAAACGGCCCCCTCGGCTAGAGGGCACAGAGCCGCAAGCGCCTTCCGGCCCCGACGGGGCCCAAAACGGATGGCTCGATGCCGAGCCGGGTGTTAGCGAGAGACTTCCGGCTCAAAACAGCGGAGACCGTCGCGCACGGTGGGGCGACCCTCACGCGGCGTCGATGCGAGCAGACGAAGCGTCCGTGTCCGCAGCGCCCGAGCCGGCCGTGCCGTGGCTCTGGCCGGGGACGTCGTACTGGTGCGCCACGTAGATAGCGACGTCGGCGCCCGCATAGAGCTCGTCGACGTAGCGCTCGCAAGCGTAGTCCCAGGCAAAGCCGGTTGCGTCCTGCTCGATCTGGGCACGCGCGTCCTCGGAGACGCTCGACAGGTCAACGGCACCCGAGTCGTCCTGTGTCAGGCCATAGCTGCTCGCATATGCCTCGGCATAGCGCTGCACGACCTCCTCGGAGGCGGGCTCGCGGGGCACCTCCATCTCATAAAGCTTCTGAAGGCGCAGCTGGTAAGCGAAGGCCGCGCGGATGCCCTGTTCGGTGTAACCGCCGCGCTCGAGGTAGGCTTCCCAGATAAACGAGCTCTCCTCCGTGTCGGCGCCGAGCATCGCCTTGAGGCGGCCCTCGTACTCGTCGATCTCCTCGTCGGAGGCGCTGATGCCAAGCTCGTCGCAGCGCTGCAGCACGACCATCTCCCGACCGTAGTGGTCGATGAGCGCCTGCCAGTAGGCGTTGGGATCGTCGTAGCCTTGATCGGTGAGATAGGCCTCCCAGGCAGCATTGGTCTGGCTGCCGATCGCGGCGCGCACGCTGTCGACGTAAGACGTCAACACCGACAGGGGCAGCTCCTCGCCGTTGATGGTGGCTGCGACATCGCGGGCCAGCCCCTCAGCGAGCAGGCCATCCTCATCGGAGCGCGCCGAAGAGGAGGCATCGTTCGAGGTCGAGACGGCGGGGGCGTCCGCGTCCCCAGATGAGGCCGGGCCCGCCAGGACAGGCTGGGACGCCACGAATGCAAGCCCCACGGCTAGCGCCAGGGCCACCGCCGCGCCGCTGAGACGCCGGGAAAGCCGCAGGGGAAAGCGCGCCTCACATGGAGCCTCCGCAAGAGCCGCCGCACCGGCACAGCGCATAGGACGCCCGGTCCAAAAAGATCGGACAGACGAGGCAGCCCAAGCCGTGCCGCACACATGCAAGCAAGCCCGCGCACGGGCACCGGCGGACAATCCATGGGCCGAGCCGGAGTTCGTCCGCGCAGCCTGTTCCCGCCTCGCCATCATTGCTCCCCCGCCTCTTCGGACGCGCCAGCATCGCCCGCGGCAAGCGGGTCGCTAAACACGGGGGCGCACATGCGCACGACTGTATCCCCAGGATTGAGGAACTCCACAACGCGCACGCCGATACCGTAAGCGCTGCGCATGTTGCGCTCCGTAATGACGTTGACCGCGTCACCGAACACCTGTGGGGCATCGCGCTGGAGCAGCAGCACCTTCGAGTTGCACATGAACGCGTGGTCGGGCGAGTGCGTCGTCATGACGACGGCGTATCCCTTGGCGGCGAGCTCGCGCACCTTGCCGATGACGCGGACGACGTTGCCGTAGTCCAGCGCCGCCGTGGGCTCGTCGAGCACGAGCATGCGCGGCTTCTGCGCCAAGGCGCGTGCAATCATGACCATCTGTAGCTCGCCGCCGGAGATGTCCGTATACGCCTTGTCGCGCAGGTGTGTGATGCCGAGGTCCTCAAGCGCGTTGTCGACCGCATTCCAGTCCTCGAGGCGCGGCGTTCCCGTCGGCCCCATAAGCGCGGTGCGGCCCATCATGACGACGTCCTTCACCTGGTAGGGGAAGGGCGGCTTGTGGCTCTGCGACACGTAGGCAATCTGGCCGGCCATGCGTGCCGGCGACCAGCGCGCCACGTCCTGCCCGTCGATGAGAACCTGGCCGCTGAGCAGCGGCAGCAGGCCGAGCACCGACTGGAACAGCGTCGACTTGCCGACGCCGTTGGGGCCGAGCACACAGCACACCTGACCGCTCTCCACCTCGAAGCTCACGTGCGTAAGCGTGGGGTGTTTCTTGTCGTGGCCGCACGACGCGTCGCGGACCTCAAGTCGCATGGCGCAACTCCTCCTTTGGGCCTCGCCCAAGCCGACATGCGGCAGCAGGGCGAAGCGGTGAACACGAAACAAGCCGGCTCGGGCCCGGCCCGCCCAGCGCGAGACTAGAGCACCCAGAACCAGCGCAGCGCGTACTTGAGACGGCCGGTGCGGCGCAGGGCGCACTTGGGCAGCGCATCGTAGGCCGCCCAGCACGCTGCCAGGTCGTCTTCGCTCGGCGCAAGCTGCCCGTAGTGAGCATGCTCGTAAGCACGGCTCACGTCGTCCCAGCTCACGACCCCCTCCGCTGGCGCCCAAAACACCTCGAGACGCTCGGCGGCATCGCGGGCGAACTCGGCAGGAGTCTGCTCGGCGGGGCGTCCCAGGCCGAGCCTGCCCAATGTGCGGCACAGCTCGACGTAGAGCGTCGTCACCTGTTCGCGCTCCCCCAGCCGCGCGATTTTGTGCCGGCGGGCGCGACGCATCAGCTTGCGCACGATGATGGCGAGAGCCAGCAGCGCGAACGGCACTGGGATGAGCAGCAGCCACCACCACGAGGGCACGTCGTACGTGTAGAGGTACACGCCGTCGTCGGAGGCCACGCCGGGATTATAGATGCCCTGCGAACCGGCCTGCTCGCGTGCCTCGTCGATGAAGTCGTCCATCTCGGCCAGCGCGGGGTCGTCGCTGTCGATCTGCACAGACTTCGAGCCGTAGACCCGCGTGCTGCCCAGGTTCGTACTGAGCGCGTCGGGATCCTCCACCTCGTCGATCATCAGCGGGTTGTCGACGTACTCCGTCGGTAGCGCGCGCTGCTCGGTAAACAGTTTCACGACGACGCGGCCCGGCTCGAGCGGCGCGATGAGCAGCGCCCATACCAGGGCGCCCACACCGCACGCCAGCGCCACCAGGGCGAGCGCCGTCAACGCAACGACGCCATGGGCCGGCCGCCCCGCAGCATCGCCGCGCGCCTCGACGAGGGCATAGGGCCGCACGACAAACAGCGCCCCGACGCAGCCCACAGCGACCACGGAGGGCACAACGAGCCCCGCGTGGTAGACGTACTCGATGAAGCCGCAGGTGAACAGCGTGATCGCCAGCAACACGAACAGGGCGGGCCTGCGGCGAGACAGCGAAAACGCCGCCAGGTTGGCCACGACGAGCGTAAGGCAAAAGGACAGGTTGTTGCCCTCAACGTCGGCAAGCGGATCGGGGCCGGTTGACATCGCCATGCCGACTGCCACGACGACCACGACCAGCACGGCGAAGGTGATGCCGCCCACGATATGGCGGCGCGAGGAACTGGCGGCCCAGGCCAAACAAGACTGCAGCGCGCAGGAGATCGCAACGAGCAGAGCGATGTTGAACTGCAGCGCCGGCGCCACGACGAAGCCCTGCAGCGCGACCATCGTCACGCAGCTCGACAGCGCCGCGAGCAGCAGGGCTTCCGGCGCGCGGGCGACGAGCCCGGCGGGCAGGCCAAGCGCGCCCCGCGAGGAGGCGGTCGCCCCGGTCGAGCGAGTCGGCTCGGCAGTCGCGCTGGTCCCGGCAGCCTGTGCGGCTCCCGCCTCGGCGGCGTAGATGTTCTGTGCCATCTACCTCACCCCCCGCGAAAGCTCAGACGCGTCGCCGACGCACGACACGCGCACGTCATCGCCAGTGAGCTGGCCCACGGCAGCCAGGCGCTCGCGACGCTGCGAGGCCGTCAGCGCCTCGGGCACAGCGAGCAGAACCCGCACGTCCCGACGCGCCGCGATCTGGCGACGCAGTGTCTCGGCCATGTCACGCGACACCCCGGTCGCCACGAACACGAGGTTCGCGCGTGCCCCCGCGTCGGAAAGGTCCTCGTCGATCATGTCAGACGCCCTGCGTGCCGGCACGTCGCCGGAGAGCCGGGGCATGTCGTCCACGAGTGGATTGAGCTCGCCGGGCGAGCAGGCATGGATGCGCCGCGCCGCTCCCGAGCGGTCGCAGAACGCCAGCGTCGTGGCGACACCGGTGCGACCCGCATGGTCAAGCAGCGAGAACGCCACCTCGAGCATCGTGTCGAACAGCGAAGCGCGAAGCTCGGCGTCAGCTTCTGTCGTAAAGAAGTCCAGCGCCACCGTGAGCCCGGGATTCGTCGAGGACTCGAACAGCTTCGTGTAGAGCGAGTCCTCGGCGCGCGCAGACATCTTCCAGTGGACCTTCTTCATCGGGTCGCCCATCTGGTAGGCGCGAACGCACGAGTAGTCCATGTCGTCGCTCATGACGGTCCGCACGCTGCGAGCCACGTCGCTGGCCGACGGGTCGCTCGCACCGGTGTCGCCAACAGGCACGACGCGCGGCACGACGCGCACCCGGCACCGGCGCCCCACGGGCACGACGCGGGAAGTCAGCCCAAGCGGGTCGAACAGCTCGACGCTGCGCAGGCCGACTTCGTAGGTGCCCACGTGGTCGAAGCCCACGCCCAGCGAGAACGCGCGGTCCTGGCGCGGGGCCAGCGCAGAGCGGGCACGCAGCTCCTGCACGTCACCGTCGTCGCGCTCGATGATAAACGAAGGCTCGACGCGCGGCATGACAAGCGCGCCCGTGTTGCGCACTGACACGGCGAGCTCCCCCTCGTGCCCACGCGTGACCTCGCGACGTTGCACGTTCTGCGTGCAGTCCACATGGCGGGCGACGACCTGCAGGTAGGCCCAGCACAGCGCGACGAGCACGACATAGGCGACGAGCGGCACGTAGCCCACAGCGTCGTTGACGAAGACGGGCGGCACGGCGCACAGCGCGAGAGCGACGAGTGCCCCCGCGATACGCCCGGCCCGCGGCGCGCGTTCCAGGCGGGCGGGGCAACTCGCGCCGCCGGCCGCCCGGGCCTCGCCAGAGCCCCGCGGCTCCGGTTCCCCTCCGCCCGAGCTCGGACGCCCCATCCGATGCTTGTCCATCGCTACCTGTCCTGGGCGCTCGTCGGCACGGCAACCGAAGAGAGGATGGCGGCGATGACGTCGGCAGGCGTGCGGCCCGCGACCTTGGCCTCCGACGTCAGGCGCACGCGGTGGCACAGCGTGTAGGGCACGAGCGCCTTCACGTCGTCGGGCGTCACGTAGCCGCGGCCATCCATGAGGGCGCAGGCGCGGCAGAACGCCAACGTTGCCAAACCACCGCGCGGCGAGGATCCCAGCGCGAGCTCGGCGTGCGTGCGCGTCGCGTTCACGATCTGCACGATGTAGGCGAGCACGTCGTGGCTCGCCGTGACGTCGCGGGCCAGGGCGCGCAGCTCCATGACGTCGGCAGCGCTGGCGACGGGACGCACGCGAGCCTTGGCGTCCAGGTCGCGCTCAAGCACACGCACCTCGTCTGAGAAGTCGGGGTAACCGATGGACAGCTTCGCCATGAAGCGGTCGACCTGCGCCTCGGGCAGCGGGTAGGTGCCGTACTGCTCGACGGGGTTCTGCGTTGCGAGCACCATGAACGGCTCGGGCAGCCTGTACGTCGTGCCGTCGACAGTGACCTGCCGCTCCTCCATGGCCTCGAGTAGTGCCGACTGCGTCTTGGCCGACGCGCGGTTGATCTCGTCGGCCAGCACGACGTTGGCGTGCACGCTGCCGGCGCGAAACTCGAACTCGCGCGTCTTCTGGTTGAAGATGGAGTAGCCCGTGATGTCGGAGGGCATGACGTCGGGCGTGAACTGAATGCGGCTGAACGTGCAGTCCACCGAGTGCACGAGAGCCGCCACCAGGCTCGTCTTGCCAGTGCCGGGCACGTCTTCGATGAGTACGTGGCCGTCAGCGATGAGCGCCGCGACGACGAGGCGCACCGCGTCGTCCTTACCGTAGACGACGGTCTTCACGTTGTCGACGATAGCCTGCGCGACGCCCTGGCCGCGCGTGATCTGAGCCTGATCGAGCATTGCTCCCTACCCTTTCCTCGAAACCCCTCGCAAAAACCCTACCGATCGCCCCAGCTCTTCTGGGCGGACGTCATAACCCACACAAAGCCCGGGAGCAGCACGAACGTCGCGGCCGTCCCCACAGGTATCCCGTAACCCACGAACGGGATGAACGACACGATGACGCGGCACAGCGCAATGACCAGCGCGCCGAGCAGCGCGTTACCGACAAGCTGCCGGCCGAACTCCGCCCCGTACAGCGCCCGAGAGAGATAGGGCACGACGAGAGACGCCATCCCGACGCCGCCGACGAGCGTCTGCCCCACGAGCAACATGACCGAGCCAGCGGCGAGCGCCAGAGCCCGCAGCGGACGCACGCGAATGCCGAGAAGCCGCGCGTCCTCGTCGGGAAACGACAGGCTGTTCATGCGGAAGCGCAGGGCAACGACCGGCACGAGCGACACAAGCGCGCCGATGCCCAGAAACGCGAGCGTAAACGGGGAGGCGTCGACGACGAGTGCCGCGTCGAGGTCGTAATACGCGCTCCACTCGGCGTCGGTGAACTTGTAGTTCACGACGTAGCTCGTAACGGTGCCGACGAGCGACGAGACGATCGTCGCCACGAGCAGCACGTCGACCAAGTCGAGGCCGCGGCGCCTACCGCAGGCGAGCTTGCCCAGCCCCAGCACGATGGCGAGCACGGCGATGCCGCCGACGAACGCAAACAGGTAGCGCTCCGCCGTGCGATACGTCGCCTGATAGCCAAAGACGGCCACGAGGGCGACGATGCCCGCCGTCGCGCCGCTCGAGACGCCCAGCAGCCCCGGCCCCGCGATGGGATTGCGGAAGACCACCTGGTAAAGCATGCCAGCGATGGCGAGAAGCGCGCCGCAGCCCACGGAGATGACCGTGTAGGTGACGCGCGTGATGACCTCGTCGTACATGGGATACGTCGCCAAGATGACGGGACGCTCCAGCGCAAGGGAGGGCTGGAACAACACGCCGACGTTGAGCTTGAACCAGCCGGCGTAGCAGCCAAGCACGTCGGCGGGGCTGTAGAGCAGACCCTGCGTCGAGACGCCCTGGCACAGCGAGACGAGCGTCACGAGCACGAGCGCGCCCAGCAGCGCAAAGTTGATGCGCCGCACGCGCGCACGCCCTGCGCGGAGCAGCTGCGCGCTGCGCGCCATAGAGACGCGCCCGGCCTTCGCATCACATCCAGTCGCCATGGCCCCGCCCCCTCTGCCGTATCGCGACCACGAGGAACACGAGGCCGCCGATGATGCTCGTGTATACGCCGACCGTCGTGACCGAGCCCGTCTCGAACAACGTCGTGCAGAAGTACGCCAGCACGAGAAAGCCCGCGCCCGCCAACGCCGAGGCGGGCACGAGATAGCGCAGGTCCGGCCCCACGACGCGGCGCATCAGGTGCGGCACGATGAAGCCGATCATGCCGACCTGGCCGCAGAACGCCACGATGACGCCCGTCAGGGCCGTGCACGCGATGACGGTGATCCACTGCGTGCGCTGTGTCGCAATACCCATCGTGCGCGCCTCGTCGGTGCCCAGAGCCAGCGCGTTGAGCCGCGCGCACCGCCGCATCACAATGGCGAGCACGACGAGCAGAGGCACGCCGACGAGCAGGACGTCAACGGGCCGGAACGTGTTGGCGAACGACTGGACCTGAAGGTTGCGCAGGATCTCGGCGCGCGGGTCGCTCGTCTCGACGTAGTAGTACTGCGCCAGGCCCACGCCCGCCCCGATGACGGCGCTGAGAACCTGGCCGACGATGACCATGACGAGGCTGCTGACGCGTCCGCGCCCCGCGACGGTCGAGATGCCGATAACGAGCGCAACGACGACGATACCGCACGCCAGGGCGCACAGCGCCATGCCATAGTTGCGCCAGACGTACTCGAGGGGGCTCAGCTGCGCCAGCTTGGCGGAGATCTGCGCCATGTTGAGACCCGACAGCGCAAGGCTGCTTCCCGTGCCCATAAACAGCAGCACGTAGAGGATGCGCCCCAGGTTGCACCCCGTCATGACGCCGAGCGTCGAGGGCGAGGCCAGCGCGTTTTTGAGCGACCCCTGAAACACAGCGCCCGCCAGGCCCAGACCCGCACCCGCCAGCGCCACAACGAGGTAGCGCCACGTGACGTGGTCCATGGAGTAGTCGCCGCCCTGCAGCGTAACGAGCGACACGAGGCCGCCGACGCGGTGCTGCAGCTCGGCCATCCACTGGGGCAGCGCCATGCCGCGCATGTTCGGCGAGAACCAGCCCGGCGGGATGACGAGCGCGCCCAGCAGGAGCAGCGCCACGATGAGCGCGATGACGAGCAGGGTGCGGCCTCGCGGGTCGGCAGTGCGCTCGGGCCGTTTGTCGCGCTGCGCCCGAGACGTAGGCTGCGCGACAGGCGCGGTCTGCGACGAAGCGCCCGGTTTGTTGAGACGAAGGGACATCGTGCTAGCTCACCCGCCCCTCGTGCAGCTGATCCAGGTCGTCTTCGCTCAACTCGTAGCCGTAGAACTCCCCGTAGAGCTTTGCGGCCTCCTCGTCGAGAGCCGTGAAGTCAACCTCGTCGACCGTCACGACGCCGTCCTCGTCGGAAGCCGCCGCGTCGTAGAAGTCATCCGTCCAAAACGCCAGCAAGAACGACTCGACCGAGCCGGCAACCCAGTCGCAGTACAGGCCGTTGCCGACAGTGGCAACCTCATAGGGAGCCTCGTCCTGGGAGGTGCGCACCTGGCCGATGGACTCGGTGCCGCCCTGCTCGAGCGGGGAGCCCGTCTGGCCGATGAACGAGCGAATGAGCACGCCGTCGGTGTTGCGCGGGCCGACGCCCGACTCCTGCAGCGCTGCGCCGACGCTGTAGTCATAGGCCGCATAGAGGCCCTGCTGGGTCTGCGTGCCCTCGTCGCGCGCCTCGCGCAGCGCCTCGGCCTGCTCCTGCGTCGTGCACAGCACGTAGCGGAAGTCGTCGGCACCCAGCGTCGTCTCGAACGTCGACTCGCGGTTCACGATGGCGGGAGCACCGACGAGGCACTGGCTCCAGCCGTAGCTCGTGTCACCGAAGTCCGACGTCGCAAGGTAGCCGTCGACGAGCATGGGGTCGAGCATGGACATGTTGAACTGCCACACGTAGTAGTCGCCGCTCTTCTTGCCGGCCATCTTTGGGACGGGGAACTGCGCCGCGTTGTTGTTGACGCCGCCCACGGACAGGTAGTAGTTGGCCGGCGACCAGCCATAGCCCGCCGTCGCGATAGCCAGGCCCTCGTCGGTCCACAGGCCGGCGTCGTACGTGGCATTGGCATCCCAGTCCGTCACGAGCACCGTCCAGTTCGACGTGCCGTTTGAGCCGTGCTTCTCGCCGGAATAGTCGACGTCGTTGTAGGTGGTGAGCCCGCCGTTCTCGTCGATGAGCGACTCGATGTCCTGGCCCAGGTACGTGTCGATGTAGCTCGTGGCGCTCGCGCCGGCGTCGCGGCCCGACACCGTGTGTTGGGCCAGCGTGTCGCCCAGCCAGCGCACGAGCTCCTTGAGATCGCGCACGCTGTCGAGGCGCGGCGCGGACTCGACGTTGATGCCGGCGTCCAGCAGCTGCTGGCGCTGGTCCTCCGTCAGCAGGTCAACACCGTCGGGCACGAGCACCATATCGGGGTCGGCCGCGAGCAGCGCGTCGAAGTCAACGCTGTACGTACCCGCCGCCTCGTCGTAGCTCCACACCTGGCTGACCGCGCCCAGATCCCACGACTTCCCGTCCGAGGAGCCTGAAAACACGCGCTGCACGCCCTCGTCGGAGAGGAACGCGTTGTCGGAGGCGATGAGCGTACCGGGTCCGCCAAGCATGAGCGCGAGGTTGGCGTACTCGCCCACCGTCGCGACGCACTGGACGTTCTCCAGCGGGGCAAGCAGGCCGCCCGAGGCGTTGTAGACCTTCGGCGCGTCGTCGTGCATGCTGACGCCGCGCACGGGCGTGTCGCTCTCCTCCTCGCCGGCGTCCTCCTCGTTCTCGCCGGTCTGCGGCGACCAGTCGAAGCCGCCGAACGACAGGTCGCTCTGCTGGTCCTGCTGCTCGTCGGAGAGCTCGTCGGGCTCGTCGGGGAACAGCGGCGCCGTGCGCTGCTCGCCGGAGTTCTCGTCGTAGAGCACGCGGTCGACCTCGTCGGTCACCGTGGCAGGCACGCCGAAGACGGGCACCTGCTCCTCCTTGCGGTCAAACGCGGCGCTGCTCATGTCGTCGCTGCTCTGTGACAGGTCGCGGCGGCTGTCAGCGCCGGCCGAGTAGGCGTAGTTGCGCCCGGCAGCCTGCTCGTCAACGATGGGCGCGTCCTGCGTGTAGACGATCTGCGTGAGCTCGTCGCTCGGGCGGCAGCCGACGATGGCAAGCGTCAGCGTCGCGCTGGCCAGGGCGGCCCCGGCCAGCGCGACGACGCGGCGGCGCGTGCTGTGGCGGTAGGGTGCCATGCGCCCCTCTCCTAGCGGGCGTCGAGGGCCGCGGCGTCCTCGTCGGAGACGACGGAGGAAGAGCCGATGACCGTTGCGTTGGCGACCTGGCCTGCACGGGCGCTCACGACCTGCGTGGTCGCGTCGCCGGCGAACAGCACGACGGCGTGGCTGCGCCCGGCCAGCGCCGCCGCGCCCGCGCCCAGGTCGAGGCGGTCGGAGGAAAGCAGCACGGCGCCGTCCAGGCCCATGCCCTGCCCCAGCGCGTACTCGACGAAGGCGGCGTCGATTGCGGCCGCCCCGTCACCGCTCACCGCCTGCACCGACAGACCCGCGCCCGTCAGCGAGGGCGTCGCGGCGTCGGCGAGGCTCTGCGAGCCCACGACGACGGCCTTCGTGACGCCGGCCTTGCCCAGCGCGTCGAGCTGCGCCTGGCTCACGCCGCTGGCGCTGTCGGCCAGGATGACGGGGTAGCCGTTGGCGTAGGCGTACGACGAGACGGCACACGCGCTGGCCACGTCGTCGGTCGCGATAACGAGACAGGTGTCACCCCAGGTCACGCCCAGCGTCGGCGCGAGGCTCACGACGCGCGACGCCGTGTCGGGCGCGTCAGAGCCCGCGATGCGATACACCTTCTCGACGTTGTATAGCTCGCCGGCAGCCTGCTCCACTTCGGAAGAGACAGCCGACGTGCCACCGACGATGACGACGTTGAGCGCGCCGATGCGGTCGATCTCGTCGGCGGCGGCCTGCGTCAGCTCGCCGGCGTCGGTCTGCAGCACGGGGCCGCCCAGCGCTCCGGCCAGCGCGCTGGCGACGTAGACGTCGGAGAGGTGGTCGGAGCCTCCGGCCACCAGGATGGCCCAGTCGCAAGGCTCCTCGGCGTCGGAGGCGTTGGCGAAGCTCGCCTGCGAGGCCTGCTGCATCGCGCCCGTCCAGTCGTCGGCCTCAATGCGCGTGGCCGAGCTCTGCACGCCGACGAGCGTGAACCACGTCGAGCAGCTGCCCGTGTAGCTACCCTTGCCCGTCGCGACCATCTGGTAGGACGTATTGGCCTCGAGCGAGCCGGCATCCACCGGGTTACCGTCGCCGTCGGCGTAGGAGAGCTCGTAGTCCTCCCCCGCCTTGAGCGTCGAGCCGTCTGCGGCGTACAGCGTCACGTCAGGGCCGTCGGCGACCTGCTCGGCCGTCAGCATCGGCAGGCCATCGGCGCCTGTCGCGCCGTTGATGGCCAGGCCGGCCGGCGTGAGGTCGCTCGCCTGTGCGGGGAACGTGTAGTAGGAGTCGTCGATGGGGTCGCTCACCGGGATGCCGTCGTAGCTCCACGCGCCCGTCTGGAAGTTGTCCTGCTCAAGGAACTCAGCCGTGCCGTTGTTGACCTCGTACAGCGGCGTGCCAGCCTTGACAACGGCATAGCCCGTGCTGTTCTGCCCCGCATAGGCGTCGTCGGCGTTGGCGTACTGGCGCACCGTGTAGTAGATGGCGGCGTTGGGCGCGTCGTCAAAGCCAACCGTGCCGAACGAGAAGCGGTCGACCGTGTAGTTGCCCTGGCTGTCAACCACGAGCTTTTCGTTGTCGTAGTTCCACTTCTGGTCGTAGTAGATGACGGTCTGGATGCCCGTGCAGCCAAAGAACTCGTTGCCCGACTGCGTCACCTGCAGGCCGGACACGCCACCCTGGAACGTCACAACCTGCAGGTTCGTGTCAGCTTCGAAGGCATAGCGCCCGATGCGCTCCACGGTGGAGGTAAACGTCGGCAAATCGATGCGCGTCAAGGCGTCGCAGTGACCGAAGGCGTAGGAGCTCACGGAGTTGAGCGTGTCGCCCTCGAACGTCACGCTGCCGAGCTGCGTCTGGCCGTAGAACGCGTAGGAGTTGAGCAGGCTGAGCGAGGCAGGCAGGCTGACCTCGGTCAGGGCGGCGCGCGTGTCGGCGTTGTCCGTCGAGCCGGCTGTCTTGAGGATGGCAAACGCGCCGTCGCCGATCTCGGTGAGCTGGGCGTCGTCGGCAAACGTCAACGTGGCGAGGCTGTTGTTCGCAAAGAAGGCCAGTGCCCCGATGGAGGTGACCGACGCCGGGACGTCCAGGCCCGTGAGCTCGCGACAGAACTGGAAGGCGTTGTTGCCGATCTTCTGCAGGCCCTCGGGCAGTGTGAGCGTCTTGATCTGCGTGTTCTGGAAGGCGAACGGAGCGATCTGCGTCACGGCGTACTCGGTGCTGTCGTGCGTCACGCTCGCAGGAATCACGAGGTCGGTGACGGAGGCATCCTGCAGCGCGTCGCCCATCTGGTCGGCCGGAAGCTGCTTGCCCTCGCCGACGCACACCTGGGCGACGCCGTCCTTCGTCTGCAGCACGCCATAGAGCAAGCCACCCTCGACGAACGTCTCGGAGATGACCGCGTTCGACAAAGAGGAGCCGCCCTCGGAGGCCACGGAGCCGGCTGTGTCAACCTGCGCCGAGGAGGCCGCCGCAGCGTTCGACGCCTTGGAGTGCGCGACACTCGCGCCGTCGGAGGCCAGAGCCGCCGCCGGGCCGACGAGTGCGCCGGCAACGAGCGTTCCCAGGCACCCAGCCGCAACGAGCCGAGCCCTCGATCCGAACCACGCCTTCGCGTCGAACATGAGCGATCCGCCTTTCCGTCGTGTCAGTGAGCCGCCTCGCGCATGCGAGGATGCCAGTCGCCAATGACGGCCGGCATCCCGGGAGCTCGCAGTTCATGGGAGAGGGCGTCCGACCCCGACCGTGCCAAGAGGAGGGGGCGGCACGAGGCGAGGCCGGACGCCCGGGGAGGAGCTTAGAGGCCCAGGTTGCGGTTGCGGAAGTTGCCGTCCGCGTCCTTGATGGGCTCGAGGTTGGGATGCTCGGCCACGATCGCGTCAAGGTTGCCCGTCAGGTAGCTCATGCCGTCGTCGATGACCTGCTGGACGGCATCGCGGCGCTCGAGGTAGTACGCGCCGTCGTGCGCCAGCGTGTCGTCACCGACGAGCGTCATGTTCGCGCAGTTCAGCGCCATGACGTTGGCGAGATAGTCATCGGAGACGTGAGCGATCGTGCTGTAGAAGTAGCTGAGCAGATCGGTGCTCTTCAGGACCTCCGGGTAGGCGCAGCCCAGGTAGTTCAGGTAGTAGATGCACTTGTCGGCGTCGTAGCTGCCCGTGCCCACGTTGCTGGGCTGGACATAGATGCCCGTGGGGATCTCCGTCACGCCGGCGGCCGCGAAGGCGTCCTCGGCGTCGGCCTGCGACACGCCCGTCGCGCTGCGGCCGGTGTAGAAGATCATGTCGGCCTGCGCGAGCTCCTCGAGCGAGATCGTGATGCTGCCACCGGGGGCCTTCTTCACGCCACCGTCAGACTTGACGGCGCCGCCCTTGCCCTGGCCGCCCTTCTGGCCGCCCTGGCCCTGACCCTGGCCCTTGCCCGAGCCCTTGCCGGCGTCGCCTTCCTCGGACTCCACGGGACCCTGAGCGGTGTCGTGGGGCTCGCCGCCGTCAGCAAGGACGTAGGCGAGGTTGTCCGTGAGGTCCTGCAGCGCGAACTGCGGGGACTCGGCCTGAATGTTGGCGTTGCCCAGCTGGAAGCTCGGGTCGGCATAGGAGATGACAGCCGTCTTCGTGTCCTTGTCGACCGACGTCACGACGGCGATGGTCTTCTTCTCGACCGTGCCCTCGTCGATGGCCTTGAGGATGGAGGACTGGGCTCCCAGGAACAGCTCCTCGTACTGCTCGGCGATGGCGTAGGCGTCGTTGCCGTAGCGGGTGACCTTCGTGGGGTCGTCGGCCTTCACGCGCTCCACGACGTCTGCCATGTTGTAGAGGATGCCGGCCGTGCCACGGACAGAGCCCTGGTAGGCAGAGCTGCCCTCGAAGCCGTTCCAGCCGTCCATGACGTAGGGGCTGTACGTCTCGTCGCCCTCGACGTAGTTGTCAGCGCCGATGGAGCCGTCGTTGATGGCGTCGATGAGCGCCTGGTAGGCCGTCACGCCGCCGAGCTCCTCGGCCGTCTGGTTGCCGCCGACGATGAGGTCGGGACGGAAGTACAGCGAGTTAGCCGTGCCGCCGATGGCGATCGTCGTGTCGGCAGCCGTCGGCTGGCCCGAGACGACGAGGGCGATCTCGTCACGGTTGGCGGCGGACAGGCCCGAGTCCGGATTGACGTAGCTGTAGAACAGGTTGGACATGTAGACGTCAGGCTCGACGTTGGCCGGCGACGCGTAGGTGCCGAACAGGCCGCTCGTGCGGAAGGCATCGGCGGTGACCTCGCCGTCCTCCATGCCAAGCGGAGAGTTCGTCACGGTGTCGTCGATGCCGAGCCACAGGGGCAGGACGTTGTACGTGCCCTTGGCGGCGGCAAGCACATGCTGCGTCGCGATGGAGCCGTCGTCGTTGTACGTCTTGCCCGTGAGGACCGTCTGGGGGTCGGGCCACTTGACGTCGGTTGTGGCCTCGTCGGCGGTGGCCATGCCGGCACCCAGGCCGAGGCCGAGGCAACCCACGAGGGCGGCGGTGACGACGGCGCGACGGCCGAAGCACAGGCGAGCGGAGTTCGCGAAGCTCATAGCGATGACGACCTTTCTGTACGCATACGGAAGGACCGAATCCGCAGCGCCCCCGCAGCCGGGACTCGGGGAGGAGGGGTGAGGCCGGCTGCGAGGGCGCTGCGTCGTTGCAGATCCAACCGTAGCAAAGCCGTCGGCGTTCAGGTCATATTCAGGGGTACGAAAACGAGGGTCGGCAGTGTGATTCGCGAGTATGAGAGCGAGTATGAGAGATGGGTGGCACCTGTGGTCACCCTGGGGGCACCACACGGGGCGTTGACATCGTTTCCGCAGGTAAATCAAGGGTGGTTATGAGGGTGCGCGCCCAGGGGTTATCTTTGGAGCCGCCGTCCGGCCCGACGCGGGTCCGGCAAGCTACACGCTGTCCTTCCCGCGCCCCGCATCGCTCGTCACGTCGTCAGAGCCAAGCAGGGCATCGAGCTCCGCACGCGTGTGTATGCCGATCTTCGCGTAGATGTGAGCCATGTGCGTCTTGACTGTATTGCGCGAGACCATGAGCTCGTCGGCAATCTGTTGCGCGTTAAGCCCACGTGCGAGTACGTCGAGCAGGCCGCGCTCTCGTTCCGACAGACCGTAGCGCCACGCAAGCTCGTCGCGATGCCTCGCTGGCGATATCGCGTCAGGCGAGCACGCCAAGGGGTCAGGAGCGCCCTCGGAACCCGGCGACGGGGCGACGGGCACTACGAGGTGCGGCACCTCGCGCGCTACGGGCCCCGCAGCCAGCTCGGCACCGGCCTCCCGAAGAGGGTCATCGGCGTGCTCGGCAGACTTTGCTGGCGGCCCAACCGCAAGAAGGCTCGACTGGGCGGCGCCCCCTTGCTCCGAAGCGAGCCGTGCGTCCAAGACCGGGGCGCTGTCCCCCTCGTCGCGTAGCCCCGTCTCCGGGAGGCCGAGCGCGACGACACACAGCAGCATGAGGGCAATGCACAGCGTCGTCACCATCTGAAACGCCGGTCCCCCGACGCCGCCAGCAACCTGCATGCCCGCGCCACTCGCCCACCCCAGCAATAGGCAGGCCGTCAGCACGGCTATGCCCGACTCACTTGGGAACCGCCGCGAGTCGCGCCGGTCGTCGAGCATCATGACGCGGGCGAACAGCACGACGACGAGCAGAATGGAGCAGGCGCTCAGTGTGATAAGCACCGACTGCAGCACGTGCCACGCCAGGCTACCCGGCGCGTCCTCCACAAAGAGGAGCGGCGCCAGGGCAAGCAGGGACGCGGCGCACAGCAGCTGGAGCGCCAGCGGATACACGCGTCGCGGCAAACGCGCCAGGACGGCGGCGCAGACCAGCTCGCCAGCGAGCTGCATGAGAAAGACGACGGTGGGCGGGTCTGCTTCGACATAGATCACGTGACCGACGGCCGTATGAAAGCCGCACGTAAAGCCGATGGCGGCAAACAACAGGAGCAACAGCGGGCGAGCCAGAGGGCGCCGATCCGCCAGCCTGTCGGGCGGGAACGCGGCCCCCGTCGGCGCACCAGGTAGCGCAGGACGGCCCTGGGGCAGCAACCGCAGCGAGAGCGGCATCGCGACGAGTACGAACGCGACGGCGCCAAGCCCGTCCATGCGAGAGACCATAAGGCCGAGCGCGGAGCTTGCTGCCAGGATGCAGGAGGCGAAGAAGAGCAGGCTGCCAACGGAGACACGCGCCGCCAGCGCCTCGAACAGGAGCAGGGAGCGCCTCACGGCATAGGCGCCGCCGACGCCGGTGCCCACCCAGAGCACGGCCTGCAGCAGCATCGCAGGAGGCGTCAGCAGCACGGCAGCGAC
Organism: Coriobacteriia bacterium; assembly: GCA_018368455.1. Taxonomy (NCBI): domain Bacteria; kingdom Bacillati; phylum Actinomycetota; class Coriobacteriia; species Coriobacteriia bacterium. The sequence continues at coordinate 4,982 of JAGZEG010000003.1, read as the reverse complement.
CGCCGGCACGGGGACAAGCAGCGCGCAGGCAAACAGGGCAAGCGATGGGAGCGTCCCTAGCACAAGCATGGAACGACGCCCGAGCTCGGGCCCGCGCTTCCCGCGGCGGCAGATAGCGACGATAGCGAGCAGGCCCGCGGTGAGACCGACGAGCACGTAGACCTGGACGAACCCGGGCACGCCAACGTCGACGCCGAGAAACACCAGGCTGAGCAGCCAAGCCCACGCCAAAACGGAGCCGGCGACCATCGGCACGCCCGAAAAGCCAAGCTGGCCCACCGTGGAGCGCCACGATGGGACCGATCCTCCCCTGCCTGCCACAGGCCCCTCCTCCCGGGCGGCTCTGCGCTCACCTTGGGCGAGTCACCCGAGAATGAGGCGATTGAGCAGCATGTCTATGCGAAAAGCCACCCCGCATCATACACAACGAGGTGGGCAGAGCATCTGATTTCCACACGACATGTGCCGGGAACCGACAGAACGAAACGAAGTTAGACGTTCACTACACCAAGCGGATCTCAAGGCGCTTTCCCAAACCGCGCGCTATCTTCGCGAGCGTGTCGATTGAAGGGTTTCCGTTACCGTTCTCGAGACGGCTGAGGTTGCCCTGGCGCATGCCAATGCGTTCGGCAAGCTCCTTCTGCGTCAGACCGGCCCTCTCTCGCTCGAATGCGATCTCCCGCATCACCGCCCGCTCTGGTGCCTGCTCTTCCCATTCCGCGCGAAACGCTGGGTCGTTGAGGTTCTCATCGAGATAATCCCTAAACGTGGTCATGCCTATTCATCCAGTCCTTTCTCAGTTGCTCAGCGCGCTCAAGCTCCGAGCGGGGCGTCTTCTGCGTCTTCTTCACGAACCCATGCGTAAGGACGGCCCGATCACCCATCATGAAAAAGTAGAGCACTCGTGTGATATTGGAACCCAGAACCGTTCGCAACTCGTAGATACCGTTGCCGAGATGCCGCGCATAGGGCATCGTGAGATGCGCACCGAGCTCCTCAAGCAACTCGATGCGACCGAGCACCTTGGCGCGCATCTTTGCATCGAGAGCATCAAGAAAAACACGGACAGGCTGGTGGCCATCGGTATCCTCGTAGAAAACAACCTCTATCATCTTGTCCCCCCAGAGTATATCACATATGATATGTTTTCTCATGTTTGATTTTCACATGCCTGGCATATTCCTCGTATGAGGATATTGCATGATCGGCAGCATCAACGGCATTCCAGCTCTCTCCTTACAAACTTGCAGTAGCGCGCCACTGACAGTCGGCAGGTCAGGCGGGCCTCCCGGCGAGTTGGGGATGCGTTTTGGGGTATAGGCATCTATAGTGAAGGCAGGAGCAGAGTTCGCCGGACCACGCGTTGCCGCGATCGCTCGACCGCGCCCACGCTGGTCGAGAAGGAGGTCTCGATGAACGCTTCCCACCCCGTGCGTCGTGCCGGCATCGCCGGCATCACCGCCGCGCTGTTAGCCAGCTCAGCGCTTTCGGTCGGGCTGAGCGCCCAGCCGGGCGTCGCCTGGGCAGACGAGGCGCCTGCGGCCGAGCAGGCCGCCGTGCCCCCCACGAGCCAGACAGCGCCCGTCACCGTGAACGGCACGCCGCTCTACGCGACGGAAGCCCCTGCCGAGCAAGGCGTCTCCGTGACGCTCGGCATCCCAGGCAGCTATGACGCGACCGGCGCGCAAGCCTTGCTCACCCGCATCAATGACATCCGTGCCGAAGCTGCTGCGGAAGGCATCGCCGTCGACGGCGTACCCGTCAGTGGCGCTCCCTTGCAGTGGTCGACCACCCTTGAGAATGTCGCCCAAACCCGCGCAGCCGAGGCCTCGCTCTCGTTTGCGCACGAACGTCCCAACGGGCTGGGGATGGTCGTCACGACGGCTGGCAACACGTTCGGCACCCAGATTCTGGCCGAGAACCTCGCCTTGAATACCAACGCGACAGCCGCCCTGGACGCCTGGTACGCAGAGAAGGACGCCTACCTCTCTTACCTGTCCACAGGCGAGCAGGCCGGCGAGTTCGAACACTACGTCGCCCTCATCTCCGACGCGTATGCAACAGTCGGCCTTGGCGCGTTTACGGCCAGCGCCCCGGCAGACGCAAGCTACACCGTGCCCGGCACCGTGCTTGCCGCCGAGTTTGGCCCGACCAGCGACGCTACGCCCTCTGAGGGTACTCCCGCCCCCATCGCCCGTCCCGACGGTGCCTGCATCCAGCAGGTCAACGTCAAGGTCGCTGACTACCTGAGCGCCACAATCAGTGGCGAGCCCTCGCTTCAGGCCGGCGGGACAACGCAGCTGTCCGTCAGCATCGCATCCGGCGCCAACGCGCTCGGCGGCACGAACCTCATCGCCGGCACCGTCACGTCGCTCGTCGCCAACCCGGCGTGGGCCACGGACAACGAGGCCGTCGCCACCGTGGACGCCATCGGCCTTGTGAGCGGCGTCGCTGCCGGTACGGCAAACGTCTCGTTCTCGAGCAACGGCACGACGCTCGCCACGCTGCCCCTGAGCGTCGAGGCGGCGCCTGTCACGATCACCGGCGTCACCTCACCTGCAGAGATCGTGACAGAAGCCGGCGCCGCCCCCGCCCTGCCGGACACGCTGACCGCCACGATGAGCGACGGGTCCACCACTGAAGTCCCTGTCTCCTGGGACGCCATCGACCCCAGCCTCTATAGCGGACGCGCCGGTGGAGCCTTCGACGTCTACGGCACGGCAGGGGGCTTCCCCGTCACCGCACACGTCGTCGTGAACGCCGCGACGCCCACCGGAGCCACCCTGGCAGTCCCCGGCGTCGAAGTACAGGCCGGCAACGCGCCCGAGCTGCCCGCAACAGCAACCGTCACCTGGAGCAACGGTGAGACCTCCGAGGAGCCTCTCGCATGGGACGCCTTGGACACGAATGCCTATCCCGAGGGCGGTACCGTCGAGCTCATCGGGTATGTCGGCGAGACAGGCCTCACCGTCACGTGCACCGTCACCATCACCGCACCAGCACCCACGCTCGTCATCGTGCCCGACGTGAACGGCTGGGACGCGACAGCCGCATCCGAAGCGCTCGCAAGTGCCGGCCTCGTCGCCAACGTCGTGGTCGGTGATCCTGCACTCAACGCCGAGCAGGTTGGCGTCGTCTACCAGGTCGACCCCACGGCCGGGGCCGAAGTCGAGCTCGGCAGCACTGTCACGCTGGTAGCGTACGGCGAGTATGTCCCGCCCGCCCCGACGACGGCCATCGTGCCTGACGTCACCGGCTGGGACGCGACGTCTGCCTCTGAGGCCATGGCAAGCGCCGGCCTCGTCGCGAGTGTCATAACCGGCGATCCTGCGCCGAGTGCCGAGCAAGTTGGCATCGTCTACCTGGTCGATCCCGCAGTCGGTACGGAAGTCGAGCTCGGCGGCACCGTCACGCTCACCGCATACGGCGAGTACGAGGCCCCCAAGCCCACGCCCGAATCCGTCTCCGCGCCAAAGGACGTCACAATCACCGCAGGCGAGACGCCGAAGCTCCCTGAGACCACCGTGGTCACGTGGAGCGATGGCTCCACGACAGAGGAGGCTGTGAGCTGGGAGAAGATCGACGCCAGCCGATATGAGCAGCCTGGAACGATCACGCTCAACGGCACAGTTGGCAACACTGATCTGACGGTTAAGATTAACGTTATTGTTGAACCCGCCCCCGAGCCCGAGCCCATCACGATCGCCGAGGTAAAACCGCTGCCTGACGTCACGACGCTCTCCGGCGTGGCACCTAAGCTGCCCGAAAGCGCCCAGGCAACGATGAGCGACGGATCTTCGGCGGAGCTGCCCATCACGTGGGAGCGCGTCGACCCGGCTCTCTATAGCGGTCGAGAGGCAAGCTCGTTCAAGGTTGCCGGCACCGTCGCCGACGAGCAAGGCGCGACAATGAACGTCACCGTTGGCGTCACGGTCGAAGGCGCCAGCGTCGAAAGCGTCGCCAACATCCCCGACGTCACGACGCAGCAGGGCGTTGAGCCCGAGCTGCCCGCGGGCGTCAAGGTCACCTGGAGCAACGGCGACATCACGGACGAGACCATCGAGTGGGACGGTGCCTCTCCCCTCGCATATGACGAGGTCGGCACCTATACGGTCACCGGAAGCATCCCGACGACAGGCTCCGAGGTAACGTGCGAAGTCACCGTCGTCGCCGCGTCCATCACCGGACAGGCCGATGCCGTCGAGGTCACAACGCCGTCCGGCACGGCCCCCGACCTGCCCAGCCGCATCAAGATGACGCTCGACACCGGTGACACCCGCGCCGTCGACGTCACGTGGAAGATGCCTGACAAGCAGGCATACTCGGCCCGCAACGGTGGGACGTTGGAGGTCGAGGGCACCGTCGAGGATTGGAACGGCATAGTCGTCGCCCACGTGACCGTCACGCCCGCCGCCATCGCGTCCGCCCCTGTGCTCGACAGCGTCACGACGCAGGCCGGCACCGCGCCCGAGCTGCCCGAAACCGCCTCCGTCATGTGGAGCAACGGCGATACCAGCAACGAGCCCGTAGCGTGGGACGAGATCGACCCGGAGCAGTATCTGGAGAGTGGCACGTTCGAGGTCAGTGGCGTCGTCGCGCCCGACCGCGCCGATAAGCGCACCGTCACCTGCAGCGTTACCGTCGAGTCGGCCTTCATCACGAGCGTCGATTCCCCCGCAGGAATTACGACGCCCGCTGGCACCGCGCCGACGCTTCCCGAAAAGCTCACGGCGCAGATGTCCAACGGCACGCAAGAAGACGTTCCCGTCACGTGGGATGCCGTAGAGGAGCAGGACTACTCCGTGCGTGAAGGCGGCACATTCGAGGTCAGCGGTTCCATTGAAGGATGGAATCATCCCGTCTCGATCAAGGTGACGGTGAGTCCCGCCACGATCTCCGGCGTCGAGGCACCCGCCCCCGCCACGGTCAAGCAGGGCGCCGCGCCAGAGCTGCCCAAGACCGTGAAGGCGACGTGGAGCAAC